>CAZXMP010000088.1:0-17177 GCA_964641575.1 uncultured Chitinophaga sp.
TGCATGTGCGGGAAGATAATGAACGGGCCATTGCTATTTATAAACGGCTCGGCTTTGTCGTTTCGAGGCCAATGATTTTTTATTTTTTGAAGCGGGAGTGATTCTTAATCACTGGTCAATGTAAAATTAGATCGCTTCACCGTTTTTCGGGGAACAGCATTGCTACCTAATACAGGATTTAGCTTGGGTGTATCAATATTGAATCGTTCTTTCACCTGAGTTTCTAATGTTTTATTTTCTGGCGATACAAACACATTGCCAATGGTTACCAGACCATCAACTCCAATAGTGTAATCAACCATCACATAGTAATCGCCTTTTTTAAATTTTTTGGAAGCCATCACTTCAGATTTTAAAGTGCTTATCACCGTGTCCATAAATTCTTTCCAAAGCTTATTGTTATCTTTTTTTACAGCAAGCGCATCTGATTTATCGATTGGGATTTTATTAGTAGTGTCTGCTTTAGTTGTCCATTTCTTTATAGAATCCATGGTTACGGCCCCTGCTATTTTCTTTTCTTCCACCAGTGGTTTTTTCCAGTTACTATCTATTTTTGAGCTTAAGTCATCACCTTTACGAAGTACAGAGCCGCTATCTGTTTTAAGCTTTCCGCCATACAGTGCATCTTTAAGTGATTGTGCGTTGGCGGCAGTAAAAGTGGCGGCAACTAATAATAATAGAATTGCTTTTTTCATATGGAGTCCATTTAAGCGAGGTGTCATTCAACTAATTCACCCTGCAAGTTAAGGAGCAAAAATGTTAGCATCTTCATAATCTCTGCATTAAAAGCTGCCAATATAACTTGTGATAAACATTCGGCAGGCCAATTAAGTTAAGTATCTTTATAACTGTCAAAAACATATATCATATTTGTCAACAATTCAATATATAAGGTTTAAAAATTAACTAGCATCAGCACAATAATCACCCCTAAATAATTTAATTTAGAAATATGACTATACAATTAAACGCAGATAAGAACTTAAGCATCCACCAGGCATTCGGAACCAAGTTAAAAGATTTACTAACAGATGAGTTAAGCAGGTTTAGTGAGCACATAACAAGAATTGAAGTCCATCTTTCAGATGAAAATGGCTCAAAAAAAGGATTGGATGATAAGCGATGTTTGTTGGAAGCAAGATTGGAAGGCATGCAGCCTATTGCAGTAACCAGTTTTTCTGATACACATGAAAATGCTGTTATTAGTGCTATCGATAAACTAAAATCTTCTCTTACCAAAATACTTGGCCGTTTGCGTAGTCATTAAAGAATTATAACTTATTGAATATTTATTATCGAATAGTTTAATAGTTACAATATGAAAGAGAGCTATGGTACCTTGTCAGAAACTATCAATGGCTTAAAAAAAGAGGGGTATACGCTGGATTTTAATGTCAGTCAAAAATGTCTTGTCTGTAATGAGATAAACGAACAATTATCCCCTGAAGAGTTTAAGATCGATAAAGTATACCGTTTTGAAGGAGCTTCTAACCCGGATGACCAGTCAATCCTGTATGCTATCTCATCGCTAAAGTTTAATGTGAAGGGTGTGCTTGTAAACGGATATGGTATTTCTGCTGATGTAGAAACAGACGAGCTAATTGAAAAACTACAAATACATCCAGGTTAATTATTGACGCAGCATTGCCGTTCCACTATTTATCGTTAGCGATACAATTTTTCAGCAATTTCTTTCTTGAAACATTTCAAGGATTTAGTTGTTTGCCCTTGCCGTACTTTCATCGGCAATTTTCGCTTACACCCATATCCAACTTATCTTTACACCTAAATAATCCGTTATGGAATTAGGAATAGGTATGTTTGGCGATAACCATTATGATAAGGATGGTAAACCACAAGCTCCTGGTCTGCGCTTGCAGGAGTTGATCGAAGAAATAAAGCTGATGGATGAAGTGGGGCTTGATTTCTTTGGTATCGGCGAGCATCATCGTCCTGATTATGCTGTTTCTGCCCCCGAAATTATATTAGCCGCTGCAGCCAGCGTTACAAAAAATATCAAACTTGGCAGTGCGGTTTCTGTATTAAGTTCTTCTGACCCGATAAAACTATATCAGAGTTTTGCAACGATTGATTTGCTTACAAACGGAAGGGCAGAACTGGTGGCTGGGCGAGGCAGTTTTATTGAATCATTCCCTTTGTTTGGCTACAACCTGCAAGACTATGATGAATTGTTTGAAGAAAAATTAGAACTGTTACTTAAAATAAATAATGAGAATCCTATCAATTGGAAAGGAAAATTCAGGCCTGCATTAAAAGACCAGGAAGTATGGCCCCGTGCAATGAATGACCATTTGAATATGTGGGTGGCTGTAGGAGGCACACCTGAGTCGGTATTGAGAGCAGGCCGGCATGGATTACCGGTAATCTTTGCCATTATTGGTGGAAACCCAGTACAGTTTAAACAGCTCTTCGATTATTATCGGAAAGTATATGACCATTATGGTCATGATAAAGAGAAATTGCAGGTGGGAGTACATATGCATGCATTGTTTGGCGACAACAGTCAGCAAATTGCAGATGAATACTATCCTATTTATTCCTCGCAAATGGATAGAGTAGGTAGCAGCCGTGGTTGGCCTCCCTACCAAAAACAGCAGTATGATATTGGCAGAAGCGGTAAGGGACATTTAATTATCGGGGATGCCAGCGAAGCAATAGATAAAATTTTGCAGATGCAGGAATTATTTGGGCTCACCCGTTTTTCTGCGCATATGGATGTGGGCGGGCCATCCCATAAATCATTAATGAAATCTATTGAAATTTTCGGAACTAAAATAGCACCCAAAGTAAGAGAAGCATTGAAACGAGTTTAATTAAAATACCTCCAACCGATATTGGAAAGCATCCCATGGCAAAAAATCAATTAACGCAAGACAGTCAGTTTATAGTAGGTGAGAATAAGGGACTGGATTATGTTCTTGCTTTTTTATGCCTGGCATTATTTAGCTATGGGTTAATAGATGCAATACGACACAATTTTACAAATCTTAGCGCATCAACTTTTGTTTTCCTCTTAGCATTGGTTGCTGCTATTTTATTTTTTCTAAAAGGGAATAGCAAACGGGTATATATCCGTATTAACAATAAAGGAATTTACCAGGATGAACGATTAGTAACCGGGTGGGATAATTTTCACAATGCCTATATTACTCAAAAGGAGAAGGTGATAACGATACAGGATAATTTTCAATTGGTAGTCGAGTATCTGAAAGATGGGACGAAGCAAGGTGTTCGAAAAAAAATTCCACTTACGAATACCCAAAATAAATCGGAAGAAGAAGTATTGGAGGCTGTAATGTTTTTTTGGAGAGTGTATAAAAGGGAGAAGGGGCTGTAAAATTGTTCTATTGAATAAAAAAGTCCGTAGTTAAATGCTACGGACTTCTTTATTCAATTTTTGAAGCTGCACTTATTTCTTACTCACCTTATATAAACTTCCATTATCTGTAACGGCATACAACATGCCATTATGATAAGCTACATCCCGGAACCGTTCGTTTTTATCCGCTAATATTCGTTCTTCTCCCACTACTTTATTATTTACGATAACCAACCTGGCAATATGCTGGCTGCTAAGTCCCCCGATGAATAAATTGTTTTTCCACTCGGGTATTGCATTGCCAGTATAGAAAACCATACCACTGGGAGAAAGAACCGGATCCCAATAATATACCGGTTGTTCCATACCTGCTTTTTGTTGAATAGCTTCGCCAATTTCGTTGCCGCCATATTCAATACCATAGGTAATTACAGGCCAGCCATAATTCTTTCCAGCTTTAATAATGTTTACTTCATCGCCACCACGGGGGCCAAATTCTGCTTCCCACAATTCGCCAGTTACAGGATGTATATCTAAGCTTTGTGCATTGCGAATGCCATAGGCGTATATTTCCGGCATCGCATTCTTATTATTTATGAATGGATTACCGGGAGCAGGTTTCCCTTCCTTAGTAATTTTAAAAATCTTTCCAAGTCCTGAGTTAAGTTGTTGTGCCTGTACTCTTCCTTCCATATTTGATCTTTCACCAGTGCTTACAAAAAGATGCCCGTCCTTATCAAAACGTAATCTTGATCCAAAATGTAATCCACCTTTAAGAGCCGGTGTTGCTCTGAAAATTACCGTTACATTTTCAACAGTTCCGGCAGCTTCATTTAGTTTTCCTTTGGCAACGGACATTAGATTGCCCACACCATATTTTTCAGAGAAAGACCAATAGATCAGTTTGTTTTGCGCAAATGCGGGGTCTAAAGCTACATCCAGCAATCCACCTTGTCCTCCGGCATCTACCGCAGGTAAACCCGTTATCTTTTTTACCAGGTTTCCATTGGCATCAAAAATTTGCATGAAGCCGGTTTTATCTGTTACCAATAACCGCCCATCTGCAAATGGAATAACTGCCCAGGGTCTTCCAATCTTATCGGCAATCTTATCAGCTTTATACGCCGTAGTTGTTTTTACACCTGCAACTCTTGTTTGTCCTTTAAAGGCAGATTTATAATTACTATTTGGTTTTTTTGTTTCTACAGGTGCAATAGTTGTATCTGCGCCAGTAGTTTTATCAACCGATGCGTTACTGTCGTTGCACCTTGTAGAAGAGGCCGCAATTAGTATAGCCGATAAACAGATGAAAGTTCTTGCTTGCATGAATTATAATTTTATGGATGTAAAAATAAGACTTGAATCTCTATATCTACTATTAATACAACTACTATACCGCTATTTTCAGGAATTGGTTGAATGAGTTGCTGGATGCTACAAATAATACTTGCTTGTAATTTGTAACAAACTGTAGCTTTATACCATGAAAATCGCTTTTTTCTCCACTCAGCCATACGACAGAGAGTATTTTGAACGCTACAACGACCAACACGAAATCATCTTTTTTGAAGCCCGGTTAAATGAACAAACTGTAAAATTAGCTACCGGTTGCGAAGCTATATGTGCTTTTGTGAACGACCGGTTGGACGCAGGTATAATTGTATCCCTCAAAGAAATGGGAATAAAAATTATTGCACAGCGATGTGCTGGATTTAATAATGTAGATATTACTTCGGCACATGAAAATGGTATTACAGTAGTTAGAGTGCCGGCTTATTCGCCACATGCAGTGGCCGAACATGCATTGGCATTACTAATGACACTCAATCGCAAAACACATAAAGCGTACAACAGAGTACGGGAAGGAAATTTTTCATTGGACCGGTTAACAGGGTTTGATTTATACGGTAAAACAGTAGGTATAGTTGGTACAGGAAAAATAGGTCAATGTTTTGCCCACATCATGCATGGGCTTGGTTGCAAGATATTGGCGTTTGATCTTATTGCAAACAAGGAAATGGAGAGCTTAGGGGTGCAATATTTACCATTGCTGGAATTGTTACAACAAGGCGACATTATTTCGCTGCACTGTCCGCTCAACGAACAAACAAAGCATCTTATAAATGAAGACAGCTTGCGGAGTATGAAAGAAGGAGCAATGCTTATCAACACAAGCCGTGGTGCATTGATAGATACAAAAGCAGTAATTGCAGCTTTGAAAAATGGTAAGCTGGGTTATTTGGGAATTGATGTTTACGAATTGGAAGAAAAATTATTTTTTCATGATTTAAGTGAAAGTATAATTACGGATGATATGCTGGTAAGATTGCTAGGTTTCCCTAATGTGTTGATCACTTCGCACCAGGGTTTTTTAACGGATGAAGCGTTGACCCAGATTGCACAGATCACCTTACAGAATATTACAGACTTTGTTGCGCAAAAACCTTTGACAAATAAGGTATAATTGATATAAGCTAATTTATCATGGGCTGCTAAATACAGTGTTCATCGGCAATTATTTCCCCAACTAAGGTTTTTTTGCGTCTATATGGCCTAAAAGGAGCTATTATTAGCAATTTAAGTTTCGGGGTATGGTATTTGACACATTCGTATGTTGCCAATTGCGCTGCTTAGGTTATTAAAAAGCAAAATGCAACACCCCTTAATTTTTTTTATGAAAAAAATCATTGCATTTATGTTCCTGACTTTTGTATCAGCTTTTGTAATATCTTCTTGCGGATCTGGTGAAGATAAAAAAGAAGTTATTGTTGTTCCTGCTTCTACGCAACGTGTCATAATAGAAGAAAAGGAACCGGCTAAAAAATCTACCACCGTTACATTAGATAAAAACGGAGTAAAAGTTGAAGGAAAGAAAGTAGAAGTGGTAATTAAGAAAAACTAATTCGAAAATTATACTGTGTGATGGATCGCCTCGTTTTTATGCGATATCCTGTAAATCAAAGTGCTGTTGCCATCGAAATAAGATGGCAACAGCATTTTTGAGTTTATTATCTATTCATTCTCCTCTTTTATTTTATCGCCTTCATATCCCTTTTTTGCATTGCAATTACAGCAAATAAACAGAAGTTAAATGCTGTTGAAAAATCTCCTTTTAGTATTTTAATAATTTAGCATCTTCAAGCTTCTCAGATTGAGGTAAGTTGATTTATTCCTTTTACCGTAAATTGATTATCCCATTGTCCAATAAATTTGTTCTTTTAAAGCAAATAGATTTAGAATGAGTAAAGTATGGTTCATAACAGGTTGTTCAACAGGTTTTGGTCGCAACCTGGCACAGGAAGTATTGCAAAATGGCGGACAGGTGGCAGTAACTGCCCGTAATACCGATGATGTGCAAGAATTGGTATCCAAATTTCCGGAAATGGCCTATGCTATTAAATTGGATGTTACAAATCCGGAACAAGTTAAAAATGCGGTGCAGCAAGCATTGGATAAATTTGGACGAATTGATGTGTTGGTAAATAATGCCGGCATTGGTTATTTCGGTGCATTAGAAGAAAGTGAAGAGGCAGAAGTACGCCGTATGTTTGAAATTAATTTCTTTGGATTAGCCGCTGTTACAAATGCAGTATTACCAATACTGCGGGCACAACGTAGCGGACATATTATCAATATATCTTCCGTTGGTGGTATGGTTGCTTTTCCCGGCATAGGTTTTTATAATGCCAGCAAATTTGCAGTTACAGGTTACTCAGAAGCATTGGCAAAAGAAGTAGGAGCATTAGGTATTAAAGTAACGGTGATTGCACCGAGTGGTTTCCGTACCGATTGGGCTGGACGTTCTGCTAATGATACAAAAATTGTGATCGATGATTATGCTACTACAGCACATGCTAATCTAACTACGATTCGTAAAGCAAGCGGCAATCAACCCGGCGATCCGGTGAGAGCAGCAAAAGCTATCATTAAAGTTGTTGAATCGGCAACACCACCGGTACGTTTAATGTTAGGTGTGGGAGCATTGAAAGGAATTCGCAATAAAATTCTTGAATTGCAAAATGATATTGATACCTGGGAAGAAACAACTGTGTGGGCAGATAATCCAAAGGCATAATTAAATAAAGTATTAAACGTATGAGCCATCCTTTGATTAGGGATGGCTTTTTTAATTAATATCAAAAACAGATGCTGTGCAGTTTTCAAAATAAGATTTATCTTCCCCACTAAATATTTCTCCCATGCCAAAACAACTATTGCTCTACTGCTTTCTTATTTCTTTAGTATCAAATTTGAATGCGCAAACAAAACAAGATGCTGAAATTAATACACAGCTTCATAGTTTTTACAAACCCGTTAAGTGGCGAAGTATCGGGCCATTTCGTGGTGGACGATCTAATACTGCCACAGGTGTTGTTGGAGATATTACAACTTATTATATGGGTACTACTGGTGGTGGTCTTTGGAAAACAGAAGACATGGGCCTTACCTGGAGAAATATTTCCGATGGATTTTTTAAAACAGGTTCCGTCGGTGCTGTTGCTGTTTCAGAAAGCGATCCGAATGTGGTGTATGTAGGAATGGGAGAACATGCTGTTCGTGGTGTTATGACACATCATGGAGATGGTGTTTATAAATCAACTGATGCCGGAAAAACATGGAAAAAGATCGGGTTGGAATTTACACAGCATATTTCAAGAATAATCATTCACCCCAAAGATCCGAATGTGGTGTATGTAGCAGCACAAGGCGCATTGTACAGCAAATCAACACAACGGGGTATTTATAAATCAACCAATGGAGGAGAAACATGGAAAAATGTTTTATATGTAGATGATAAAACTGGCTGTGTGGAATTGTCACTTGATATGAACAATACCCGTATCATGTATGCTGCTATGTGGGAGCATGGTCGCCTGCCATGGAAGGTTATCAGTGGTGGGCCCGGTAGTGGCTTATATAAATCAACTGACTCCGGTGAGAGTTGGAATAAAATACAGGATGGATTGCCCAAAGAGTTGGGTAAAATGTCAATTGCAGTAAGTCGTTCAAATTCAGAAAAAGTATATGCATTAATTGAAAGCGATTCCGATAAAGAACAAGGAGGTTTATTTGTTTCTACTAATGGTGGAGCTAACTGGTCATTAGTTACCAAAGATCACAGGTTGATACAAAGAGCCTGGTATTATATTGAATTGTTTATTGATCCTCAGAATGAAAATACGATTTATGTATTGAGTGCTCCGGCACTTCGTTCTAAAGACGGTGGAAAGACCTGGGAAAATTTATACGGTACGCATGGCGACTATCATGATCTATGGATCAATCCCAACAATCCCAAAAACATGATAATTGCCAATGATGGGGGAGCCGCCGTATCAGTAAACTTTGGTAAAACATGGAGTACGCAAAGCAATATGCCTACCGCTCAATTTTACAGGATCAATGTAGATAACCAATTTCCGTATCGTATTTATGGGGGACAGCAGGATAACACTTCTGTTTCTATTGCACACCGGGAATTAGGTAGTGGTGGAATATCACCCTCCAGTTGGACAGCATCTGCCGGAGGTGAAAGTGCATTTCTTGCATTCAATCCCGATGACCCACGGTATGTATTGGGCGGAAGTTATCTTGGAACAATTGAAGTGATCGATACTAAAGCAAAAGCCGGTACTAATATTATGGCAGCACCTATTCAATATTTGGGTAGGGAAACAAAAGAAATGAAGTATCGCTATAACTGGAATGCACCCATTATCTGGAGCAAGCATGAGCCCAATACGTATTATCATGGTGCTCAATATTTATTGAAAACAACCGACATGGGTAAAACATGGACGGAAGTTTCTCCTGATCTTACCCGCAATGAAAAAGATAAACAAGGAAAAGGTGGAGGACCTTATACTAATGAAGCAGTAGGGGCAGAAAATTATGGAACGTTAGCATATGTTATGGAGTCGCCACATGAGAAAGGAGTAATATGGACTGGTAGTGATGATGGATATGTATACCTCACAAAAGATGGTGGAGCAAACTGGCAAAATGTAACACCAAAAGGTTTAGCTGAATGTTTGATCAACGCTATTGAGGTGTCACCACATGATAAAGCAACTGCTTATATTGCTACTACCCGTTACAAATTCAACGATCATCAACCGGGATTATATAAAACAACCGACTATGGTAAAACATGGACAAAGATCGATAATGGAATTCCACATGGTGCATTTACAAGAGTTGTAAGAGAAGACCAGGTACGTAAAGATCTTTTATTTGCCGGAACTGAAACAGGTGTTTACCTATCGTGGAATGGCGGGAAAGAATGGTTGCCTTTTCAATTGAATTTACCAGTAACTCCCATTACTGATCTCTGTGTACATAAAGATGATTTGATTGCGGCAACTTCAGGCAGATCCTTTTGGATATTGGATGATTTAGGTTTGATCCGGCAACATAAAGTAGTTACCGATTCATTTGCAGTATATCAACCTGAAAACACTTACATCACTAACTCCTATAGCCCCTTAGATGAAACGGATGAAAATTTTGACGGGAGCGGAGGATTAAGAGGAGTGAACCCTGCATCCGGGGTTGTAATTTATTATCATTTGCCATCATTAAAACCAGGAGATGTGCTGACCATGGAAATTAAAGATGCAGCAGGTAAACTGGTTCGTACCATTAGTTCAAAAAAAGATAGTTTATACAGGCGTTATGATGGAGGCCCATCTGCAGAACCGTTGCTATCAACATCCAAAGGATTAAACCGTTTTGTATGGGATATGCGGCATGCATCAATGCCGGGAGTGCCGGGAGTTTATATTGAAAGCAGTTATAGCGGACATAAATCGATGCCGGGCAGATATTCGATAAGCATTTTAAACGGAACGAAGACGATCAATACAACAGCAGTTATTGTAGCAAACCCATTATATGATATAGATACCGATAGATATAACGAATATGATCAATTAATGGGTAAAATGGAAAAAGAATTAACCAGCATGCATCAGCTTGTTAATAGCATTTATTCAAAACAGGGGCAATTGGAATCTTTATTGGCTAATTTACCAGCAGGGGATAAATATAATAAGGTAAGAACGGAGGGAAAGAGTTTATTAGAAACAATGAAAACCTGGGATGAAGAAATGGTGCAACGCAAATCAAAAGCCTATGATGATGTTGAGAATTTTCCGAATAAGTTTACGGCTAATTATATGTTTTTGATCAATCAAACCGAAAGCGATTTGCCAAGAGTAAATAAATCTTCGCTTGATCGTTTGCAGGAATTAACAACTGAATGGACAGGATTAAAAGCAAGAGCTGCGGAAATATTAAATAATAAGGTTCCGGATTTTAATAAATTGTTGTGGGAGGCAGGAGTTGGAGCTATTTGGAAAAATTAAACAAAGAAGTATTAATTTTAGATGCCGTGTTGCTTTACCAGCACGGCATCATTTTTCAAATAATTAATTGACTATGCAATTCCTTTCTCTTCAACCCTTTGTTCCATCAGGCAAGAATTTTGAATTGGCCAAAGAGTTTTTTCAAGAATTGGGCTTTACTCTCACCTGGGATGCTGGCGGATATGCGGGGTTTGAGAATGGACATTGCCGTTTCATTCTGCAGGAGTACGATCAAAAGGAGTTTGCAGAAAATTTTATGCTAACCGTAAATGTGCCTGATATCGCAACCTTCCGGTCGGCACTACTAGAAAAACAATTTCCTCAAAAATTTGGCATTCGCATGGGTGAAATCACCAACCAGCCTTATGGCAAAGAAGTAAACATCATTGACCTGGCAGGCGTATGCTGGCATTTTGTAGAGTAGCAATATAAAAGCTTTACTTAGGTGATTTTCATTTTGCATTATCTCCACTTGAATGCAAAATAACTACAAGGTTTATCGGTTGCGTTAGCTACACCATGTAACTTTCCGCTTTCAACAATATAAAGATCACCTGGACCGGCTTTGTAAGTTTTACCATCTATAGTCATTTCAGTTTCTCCATCGATCATTAAAATGATCTCTGTATCCACATGTTGATGCGGTGCATGGCTTGCCCCTTTTGTCTTTAAATGGGTTGTGTGCATTTCAAAATTATCGCACATGGCAGTGGGGCGGTCAAAATATTTTCGGGTGCCCCTGTTGTTTACTTCCTTATATGTTAATGAAACATGGTTAATTAATAAGGCGCCTCCGGATTGTTTGCTTCGTTCCATATTCATGGGATTTTTAGACCGGAACATTAATACATAGTATGTAACCGGACCATTGCCGGTGTTTTCAAAAGTCTGCATTTCATGTGGAGGAATAAGAAGCACACTGCCTGCGCCCAATGTTGCAATTTTATCGCCAATGGTACATTTAAGTGTTCCTTCTTTTATAATGATGAGTTCTTCTAAACTATCCTGTGCATGAGGCGGACGGGGTATAGCTCCTTTTTGTTGTGTGGTGGCATGTATTTCAAAATAGGAGAACTCATTGGTAGTTCCTTCTATGATTTTGCGGCCTTCCCGCAGACCATCTTTTTTTACTGGAAGATCAGCCCAATGATATACGCCTGAGCCTACAGGCTTTAGTTGGGCAAAACTATTCATAATGAAAATTTGCAGTAAGAAAAGAAATGTGATCCGCATTCAATATGGTTTGAATATTCTAAAGTTAAGATTTTCCTGCCTAAAGGGGCTATATCCGGTTCATTCGCTATTATGCTCAATTTATTCAGGTTGGATATAATTCATTTCGTAAAAAGAAATAGTTTTGGTTCATAAACCTTTAATATGAAACCAACTTCAGCTTTATTTCTGTTTACAGCAAGTGTGATGCTTGCAGTAACAGCTAATTTTTCCGCTACTGCCCAGCAGCAATATAAACTCCGGCAGGTAACCAATATGATGGGAATGAAATCGGAAACGACCATCTATGTAAAAGGGATGCGCAAAAGAACTGAAGGTGGCGGTTTGACAGGAATGGGAGCTAATCTTACAACTATAGAGCAATGCGATAAGCAACGCACTGTCACTTTAAATGATAAAAAGAAACTCTATTTTATTGAGCCGTTCTCAAAAAATTCAGAAGAGGTAATTGACGAAGACATTAAACCGGCGGCAAAAACCAAACCTGTTGCTGCAACAACAACAAAGAAAGGGGGTATTATAAATATGTATTATAATATCACCGATACAGGAGAACGTAAGAAAATGTATGGCTTTACTGCCCGCCACGTATGGACTACTCAAAAAATAAAACCTTCTCCCGATGCCTGTATGATGAAGGATAGCATGGTCATTAAAACAGATGGATGGTATATTGATTTGCCTGAATTTAATTGCCCGATTCGTTATACACCTTCCAGCACTAATAATGGCGGCTATCAGCAACCTGACTGCCAGGATAAATATGTTACACGCCGTAGTGGAAAAGGAAAATTGGGTTTCCCGTTGATTGAAAAAAGAACGATGATAATGGGGAATGGTACTGCGCAAACAAGTGAGTTTGTTACGGATCTTGAAACACTTGAACTTATTACTGGTAAATTGGATTCAATGTTGTTTGAAATTCCTCCGGGTTATACTTTAGCAAAAAGTATGGAAGAGTTACAGGAAAAATTTGATGTGGCGGAAATCATGAAGCAAGCCAATAACTCAAGCAATGCTAACAACAACAAAGTTTCCGCCGTTAACGATGAAAAAAAATCAGGTGTACTTCGTATAGGAGTATATGAGCCAAAGGGTGACGGACAATTACAGTATACAGCATTGCAGCAACATATTGTAGGTAGCCTTACAAGCGGCACTATTGAAGCTGTCGCTATTACATCTGAAGAGGATGCAAAAAAATACCATTGCGATTTTGTACTTAATACGGACTTTGTAAAAGTAAAATCAGGCAGTAAAGTAGGGGGCTTATTAAAAGCAATTAAAAATACAGACCCCAACGCTGCATCATCCTTTGCTATTGAGGCAAATCTTGCTCTTACCAATCTAGCAGATGGTTCTAGCCGATTGCAACAAAATGTAAATGGCAAATATGATGGTAACCCGGATGCAGCTGCTAAAAAAGCATTGGATGAGGGATGCCGGCTTGTATTGAAAGGATTGAAATAAGCTGCATAAAAATATTATTTGCCCGTTGTATAGTTTATACAACGGGTTTGTAAATTAAAAGTGGTTGAAAATACCGTCCTCACGGTAGTTAAGAAAAGTGCTAATCGGTTAAGTTTACACTTTCATTTTACTATTATTGATGTTACTACTATGCGACAGTTAATTAAAAGCATCATACTTATTTGTTTAATAAGTATCCCATTATTTGTTCAATCACAAACCTGCGAAGTACTTGACCGAATTCAATTAAAACAAATGCTGAATGAGTTGGGATATAGTGTAAAAGATGTAGTCACAACTCCCGGTAAAGAAAAATACCAGGTAGACTTTAACAAGGATGGTTTGAATATTCCGGTTGGCTATGAAATCAGCCCGAGCACCAATTATATCTGGTTGACTGTTAATCTTGGAAAAGCTTTAAGTGATACATCCCGCAATCATTTTAACCTATTAAAACAAAATGGTAAGATACAGCCCTGCCAGTTTTATATAACCGAAAGCGGCACTTTAATGTTGGGGCTCGCAATTGAAAATCGGGGTGTTACAAATGCTGTATTGCGGCGTCTATCTGAAAATGTATCCAGCAGAGTATCGGAAACAAAGCTTTATTGGGAATTAAAGAAATAATGATACTTAAATAATTTCAAACTCCCATACAGTACGATAAGTGCCGTGTTTTTCTACATACGAAAGAAATTCATTGTAAAATTTATCTGCACCAATCGTGGCACTATCCCCGATCACTATCAATTGTTCTTTGGCCCTGGTGATGGCAACATTCATTCGCCGGTAATCTTTTAAAAACCCAATATCCCCATCATCATTGCTGCGAACAAGTGATACAATAATATTTTCTTTTTCTTGTCCCTGGAAACTATCAATGGTACTGATGCGCATTGGCGATGGCAAAAATTCTTTTGCGGCAGTTACCTGCCCGGAATAAGGAGAGATAAAAGCAGTAACTGCTGGAAGCAGATTTTCTTTTTCCATTAATTGCTGCACAATATTTAACTCGCCTTCATTTTGTAAACTCATCCCATCAGGCCCACGTTTTTCATTGTAGCCGGAGCCAGCTGTGTCAATAAAAGTAAGGTGTATCCCATCATCAATAAGATGTGCGGCTGTTTGCAATAATCCATTATAAAAATATTGGCTGCTGAAACCAGCAATGGCAGGCCGCATTCGGTATTGGGTGTTCAATAAATAAACGGCAGGGTTGTGGTCAATAGCTACCTCAAGGATGGAACGATTAAAGCCGAGTTGCGCAGCTTCATTACTCAATACAGTAGGAGGTAGCTGCCAATGATCGCCAGCCAGCACTATTTTATCTGCCAATGGAAAAATAGTCCATGCCAATGGTTCAATGCATTGTCCCGCTTCATCAATTACCAAACTATCAAATTTCAGTTGGTTAATCTTTGCATCATACAAACCAATAGGCGTACCGGCAATTACTTCTGCTTCTGCAAATAATTTTTCTTCGTTGTAGGCTTGTAGTTGTTTTATTTCGGTACGAATATTTTTTACTTCTTTAAAAAGCAGGTTGCGTTGATCTCTTTCAGCTTTTCCAAAACTGCGTTTGTATTTAAGGGCCATTCTTCTAAACTCTTCAGCCCGCATTTTTAATTGCTTGATTTCTTTCAGTGATTTACTGTTATTGAGTTTGCCCTCCGGAGTGTGGGCAAAAATCGTTTCATCTACTTTGGTGATATTCCCAACTCGTAGCAGTTTTACACCTTGTTGTATCAATCCTTTCGCAATATTATCTACAGCAGTATTGCTTGGTGCTGATACCAATACTTTTTCTCCGGCTTTTATTAGTTGAACGATAGCTTCGATAAGCGTAGTTGTTTTTCCTGTTCCCGGCGGACCGTGTACAATAGTGAGTTGTTCATTGTCAGAAATAGCTGCGACTGCCTGTTGCTGACTTTCATTTAATTTTTGATTGCGGAAACTTATTGTAGTATTCTTTACCACTGGTGCAGTTGCGATTGTAGCATTATCGTGTAATTGTTCAAAAAGTTTAAACAATGGTTTATTGCTTTCCAGTTCATTCAGCACTTTTTTCATAATGCTGGTGGTACGGGTATCGGGAGCCAGTTTGATGCCTACACCATCATCTTCTATCCAATCGGGAAAATCGGGAGCAAACAAACGAAACTCTCCATTCTTTCCATCCAGGCTTATCAATATTCCTTTAATGGGTTCTTCACCACTAATAAAACATTCAATGGCAGCACCATCCCTGAACATATTCGCTTCCGGGGGGAAATGTAGTTTGAATGTTATTTCCGGGTAATCGGCATACCCGAAATTCTTTTTAGTAACGATTACGGGATGCAGTGCCAGCCCTTCTGCTTTTAATTGTTTGAGGGTATGTGATTGGTCGAGTTTATACCGATTGGTCTGTTCCTTTTCTTCCAGGTCAATGCATTTTAATAAAGTCTGTAGTTGCGGGTGCATATTTGTGGCGCAAAAATATTGGAAAAGAGATTGTATTTACTGTTTAACTTTACACTTGCAGCGTATAAGTGAAAAGCTCAACAGCTTTGCTTAATGCTCAGTAGAATTCCAGCAGTACAAGTGTGCGACGCAAGGGACGATGATAGTAGTACTGCAGCTTGGAAAAAAATATTAACAACTACAATATGAAATCATTATTAATTGCGGCTGCTTTTACACTATTTGCTACTGCTGCTTCAGCACAGCTCAGAGCTACCCCTGACAGCACCAAGAAAGTACAGATCGTTGAAACTTCTTGCGGTCAATGCCAGTTTGGTTTAAAAACTAAAAAAGGTTGTGACCTTGCCGTTCGTATTGATGGCAAAGCATATTTTGTAGATGGCACTACCATTGATGAACATGGTGATGCACATGCAAGTGATGGTTTCTGCGAAGCCATCCGCAAAGCAAAAGTGCAGGGCAAAGTAAAAGATGATAAGTTTAAAGTGACGTTCTTTAAATTATTAACGACGGAAGAAGCTACGGCGGAGAAAAAGAATTAAAGCCTCCCAACCCTCCTAAGGAGGGCTTTAGGTCGTTTATAATTTTATCATTCAATCAATTAGTTGCGTAATAAGTATCTGTACTAAATCTGTGCTAATCTTTGTAATCCGTGGCTAACCTTACCACCCAATTCCATAATCTTCTCCATGATTAGATGAGCCTCCCCACAAGCTGCCATGTTTCCAATCGAACCAGATCGCATTGATAGGGCCGCTGGTACGATCATCGAATGAAAGTGTATAGCCCATCTTTTTTAATTCTGCCCGAACAGCTTCCGTAGTTTTATCATGTAATAAAATACTGCCGGGTTTTGGTTTCCGGTCATCTGTTTTGGTACCACCGAGTGATAGCCAAAGTTGATTGGTATTAATGTTCGCCGCTTCGCTTGCTTGTTGTACTGTCATTCCAAACTCTACCATATTTAAAAAGAATTGCAGCAAGTTTTGTTCTTGTGTATCACCACCCTGTACTGCAAAACTTAAAAATGGTTTGCCATCCTTCATGGCAAGTGTTGGTGTAAGCGTAACTCTTGGTCTTTTACCAGGAGCCACTACATTGAAAGGATTGATAGTTTCATCCAAAACAAAACTTTGCATCCGCTGACTCATTCCCACACCTGTATTTCCAGCAATACAAGCAGGTAGCCATCCGCCCGATGGAGTAATGGAAACAACCCATCCTTCTTTATCCGCTGCTTCAACCGTTGTTGTGCCTCTCCATAATCTATCCATATATTCCTGCTCTTCAGTTTTGTTATAAGC
>CAZXMP010000089.1:0-1159 GCA_964641575.1 uncultured Chitinophaga sp.
AGGAAGAACCATTTGGCTCTTCCAGCATTTATGCACAATACAAAGTATATGAAATAGCAAAACAGCAGAACGTAAAAGTATTATTAGATGGGCAAGGTGCGGATGAAACATTAGCTGGTTATGGCAAATACTACAAATGGTACTGGCAAGAATTATTTCGCAACAGGAAATTATTTCGCAGCAAAGAGTTAAAAGCTGCAAATGCATTAGGCTTGCAGGAAAAATTTGGTTTTAAAAATATGGTGGCTGCTTATTTTCCGGCCGTAGCTACTGTTGCCATGGAAAATCAGTATCTATTAAAAGCTATCCGACACGAAGACTTCACCAAAGATTTTGTAAAACTGCAAAGTAAAGAAGCATATTATACAACGCCGGAGCATTTTACTTTAAACGGTGTATTGCATTTTAATACTTGTGTGCATGGATTAGAAGAGTTACTTCGCTATGCCGATAGAAACTCAATGGCCCATGGCAGAGAAGTACGGTTGCCATTTCTTTCGCATGAACTAGTAGAGTTTATTTTTTCTTTACCTGCGAATTTTAAAATACGCAACGGCTGGACCAAATGGATACTCCGGGAAAACATGAAAGGCAAACTCCCTGAAGCTATCGTTTGGCGAAAAGAAAAAGTAGGCTTTGAACCGCCCCAAAAAAGCTGGATGAGTAATAAACAGGTACAGGAAGCTATACAGGAAGCAAGAAAAAAATTAGTTGCAGAGAGAATTTTAAATGAAGCTGTTATGAATAAGCCAATCAAACCAATGGCTTCACATGAAGCTGATAATTTTGATTGGCGATATTTGTCTGCTGCTGCATTTATTTAATATTATCCCGCAAAGACCCCACGACGCAAAAAATTACTTTTAACATTGCGGTTAGGGTCTTTGCGAGGAATAAACATTTCGCTAAAAGGCAGATGATCTCGGCTCGCCTCGTTTTAGCTTCTGTGTCAATGTAAGTGCAGCATAGGGTGATGATTCAACCCAATACCAGTTCTTTTCATCTTTTAATACGATATGATAAGCAATATCACTCTCCGTCATTACTTCAGTTACTCCAACAATTTGCTTACCAGCATATTTTACTTTTAGTTTAGCAAGAATATTTGATGGCAAACTCTTTTCATCATAATATTTGGTTGTACTTAATAAATTTCCAT
>CAZXMP010000089.1:1169-17068 GCA_964641575.1 uncultured Chitinophaga sp.
TCATACGTGGCTCTTACCCTCATTTCGCTTACTTTAAAGTCTGCCTGACAGCTATTATCGAGTTCTTGCCAGCTTACATTTTCTGCTTCTGTAAATGTTTCATTAAATGCTTTGATTACTTTCTCACTTATTTCCGGAGGGTTTGCGGCAGCTGCTGATAGACTTACCAACATTACTGCGAGGTAGAATACTTTTTTCATGGCTAAATACTTTAAGTTGATTAAAAAA
Source organism: uncultured Chitinophaga sp. (assembly GCA_964641575.1). Taxonomy (GTDB): domain Bacteria; phylum Bacteroidota; class Bacteroidia; order Chitinophagales; family Chitinophagaceae; genus JJ008. Next base: position 1,398 of record CAZXMP010000089.1, read on the forward strand.
TAGTAATGAAAAGCTACTATCATGTATAACTGTTTACAAGCAATTTGGTACGATTGGCAAAGGCCAGAAAAAAAATTAAAATGATAAATACTACCGAATGGTAGAAAAGGCTGTCTCAAAGGAAAATTTTGAATACTGAACCCTGATTTTATTTAATGCTAAGCAGTTGTTAAAGACTTTTTATCGTGGATGAATGGCATAAATGTATAAGGTGATTCTGCCTTATATTTCACATCTTTGCAACTCAATATTTACAAAATGAAACTTGCTACAAAATTTATACATGCTGGCGCCACACCTGATCCCTCTACTGGTGCTATTATGACACCAATTTACCAGACTTCTACCTATGTGCAGGAAGCTCCCGGAAAAAATAAAGGCTTTGAATATGCCCGTAGCCAAAACCCAACCCGGAAAGCATTGGAAGAAGCATTGGCTATAATTGAGAACGGAAAATTTGGCCTGGCTTTCAGCAGCGGTGTAGCAGCTACGGATGCCGTAATAAAATTATTAGGCCCGGGTGATGAAGTAATTTGTGGCAATGATATGTACGGTGGTACTTATCGCCTCTTTACCAAAGTATTTGAAAAATTTGGAATCAAGTTTCATTATGTTGACATGCATAGTGTTGAAAATATCAGCACCTACATCAACCGCAATACAAAACTGATCTGGCTGGAAACACCTACCAACCCATTGATGAACATTTGCGATATTGAAGCGGTGTCAGCACTGGCTAAAAAGCAAAATATTTTGGTATGTGTAGACAATACTTTTGCTTCTCCTTATCTACAAAATCCACTTGACCTCGGTGCTGATATCGTAATGCATTCGGTTACTAAATACCTCGGTGGGCATAGTGATGTTATACAAGGTTGCCTGGTGATGAATGATGCCGACCTTAGAGAAAAGTTATACTTCATACAAAAAAGCTGTGGTGCTGTACCCGGACCAATGGATTGTTTTTTAGTATTAAGAGGAATAAAAACGCTGGGTGTGAGAATGAAAGCTCATTGTGAAAATGGAAAAATAATTGCTAACTGGCTGCGCAATAATTCCAAAGTGGCGAAAGTTTATTGGCCGGGTTTTGAAGACCATCCCGGTCATGCCATTGCAAAAAAACAAATGCGGGATTTTGGCGGCATGATCTCTTTTGAATTAAAAAACGATAGTGTGGACGAAGCAAAAAGAGTTTTATCCTCTACACATTTATTCTCGCTGGCAGAAAGCTTAGGCGGAGTTGAGTCATTAATTAACCACCCGGCCTCAATGACACATGCGTCTATACCAAGAGAAGAAAGAATAAAAAATGGTTTGAGTGATTCATTGATTCGCCTGAGTGTAGGTATCGAAGATGCGGATGACTTAATTGAAGATTTGAAAAAAGCCATTGGTTAATGCCCAAAATTTCTCCATACCGTGACTTTTGGTTGCGATTAGGTGTGTCTGTGTTATTGGCTTTCTTTTTTGTTTTTTTGGGAAGTGATTCAATCAGTGATATTGTAAAAGGGAAATACTTTGTTGCGGATGTATTGGCAGGCTTTGCACTCACTTTTATCACTACTTCTTCGGTAAACGTTATTACGGCTTATCTTGATGAGCAATACCCGTGGAATAAATATTTTGGCACCAGGCTATTGTATCAATTAATAGCTGCAGTTGCTATACCTGCCATTTTTGTACTGGCTTTTATGTACACTTACCTTATTGTACTACTTGGTTTTAAAAAAGAAGAAGTTCAATTTTTCTATACTGAGTTTCCCATTTCCGTTTTATTCATTCTATTTTGGAACGTTGTGTATGTAGGTTATTTCTTTTACCGGGAAAGTAAAAAGAGTAACCGGGAATTGTTGTCGCTGAAAGAGCAATTGTTTACGTTGCAAAATGTAAAGACAGGTTCTGACGTAATACCAACGCTGCCCGAAAAGCCAACAACAGAAATAAAAGAAGAAGAAGCCGATTTTACCGGAAGCAGCAACACGACTAAAATTAAAATACTTGTAGCCGTTTCGGGCAATAAAAACATCCCGATTCCTGTTGAAACCATCGCCTATTTTTACAAAGATGGAAACTATACAACTTTAAAAACCTTCCAGTCTGAAACCTATTTATTGAACCATTCACTGGATGAGCTGATGAAATTACTGGAAGAAACCATTTTCTTCCGGGCCAACCGGCAATTCATTATTAACCTGAAAGCCTGTCATTATTTCACGAACGAAGACAACGGAAAACTCGAAGTTCATCTCATTCCAGAACATAACGACAGTGTAATCATCAGCCAGAAAAGGGCTCCCGCCTTTAAAGAGTGGCTTAACAAGTAGGCCGCTCCAGCTTTTTCAGGATTTTCAGATGGAAGTTTTAATACTTCACCTTTTTTTCTTCGTCATTCATGCTTTAGTCTCCACCCTTGGGGCAAAAATCCTTTTTTAATGGTTATAGTTTTGCGTTATACCTATGAAATTATTTATTTAAACTATTAAACCATTGTTATGAAAAGAGGATTATCAATTGTAGTTATCAGCGCCACATTGTCACTATTATCTTGCTCTAAAGAACGGATTTCAGGAAATGGCTCTACTATTACTGAGACAAGAACTATCAGCAATTTTACGGCTATAACTGCATCGGGAAGTACGAATGTCTATATTAACCAGGGAGCTGCTTTTAAAGTAGAGGTAAAGGGCTACAGTAACCTGCTGCCTTATTATGAAACTAAGCTGGTCAATAACACCCTTCAACTTGGCTACAAACAAAATGTGAATGTTAAGAATGACAATACAGAGGTATTTATCACCTTGCCGGTATTAAACAGTCTTAGCTTGTCCGGTTCAGGAAATATTACCACCAGTGGGGCTTTTGATGGCAACACCGATTTTACTGCAAATATTGCAGGTTCAGGAAATATTAATTTCAGTAGCGGCACCACCCAAAATTTCACTTCCAAAATAGAAGGAAGCGGAAATATTTATGCGTTAAACCTGGTAGCCGATAAAGCAGATGCAACAATTTCGGGAAGTGGTAACACAGAAATTACTGCTAACAACCAGCTAAAAGTAAAAATTACCGGAAGTGGAAATGTATATTATAGGGGAACTCCTGTAATTACAACTAACATCACAGGAAGTGGTGCGGTGATACCAAAATAAAAAATCTCGCAAAGACGCAAAGTCACAGAATGGAACGCTTCGTGGTTTTAGTAGTGACTTTGCGTGTTTGCAAGAAAAATATTCCGCCATAATAATTTCCTGCAACTTTGCTTCTTTTCAGAAAAAATTTTGAAAGAGATTTGCAGAAGCATGACAGATCCGAAATTATTGCCAGATTTCTTGAATAGCAAAGTTGATGAATACAACCAGCCTTCCTTTATTAAAGACGATCCTATTTCGGTACCGCATCAATTTTCTAAGAAACAGGATATAGAAATTGCCGGTTTATTTGCCGCCATTTTTGCATGGGGAAATCGTACTACTATTATCAATAAGTCGAACGAGTTAATGCAGTTAATGGATAATGCACCCTATGATTTTTGCATGAACCCTACTACCGCTGCATTAAATCGATTAATGAAATTTAAACACCGCACATTTAATACAACCGATCTGTTATATTTTATAAACTTCCTGCAAGCACATTATAGCAAGCATAAAAGCCTTGAAACAGCATTTACACGTCATGGAAAAACGGTGGAAGAAATGCTGACCGGCTTTCATCATTATTTTTTTTCATTGGAGCATCTCCCCGAAAGAACAAGAAAACATATCGCCACTCCCGAAAGAAAATCAAGTTGCAAAAGATTAAATATGTTTCTTCGCTGGATGGTGAGGCAAGATGATAAAGGAGTTGACTTTGGTATTTGGAAAAACATTTCACCTTCTCAACTTATTTGTCCGATTGATCTGCATGTTGCAAGAGTTGCCCGTCGATTTAATTTAATAACCCGGAAGCAAACAGATTGGCAAACTGCTTTGGAACTAACCGAACAATTAAAAAAATTTGATAAAACCGATCCGGTAAAATATGATTTCGCCTTATTCAGCCTTGGAGTGATAGAGAAGTATTAGAACATAAACAACCTATCTCTTCCACCAACTTTTTTCTTTACCCCTGCTGGTCTCACATTATAGGTAAACGTTGCAAAAAAGTATCCTCGAAGAATAATGTCTTGTGATATGGTGATCATATTTCTATTAGGAGCTGTCTGAATATTATTATTCCGGTCTAGAATATCATTGACAGTAAATTTCAATATTGCATCACGAAGTATGTAATTTTATAGAGCAATCCAAACATTAATATGGAACAAGAACAAATTATCAATGCAGTAGCAAAAGAAATGGGCATAGCGCTGCGAGACGATGACTATTCTTTCAATAAACAATTATTGATTAGTGTAGTAAATGAATTGGTCGCCACCAATTTCGATAAATTAATATCAATCCTCTATCGGATGGATGTGAATGAAACAAAATTAAAATTATTATTGAAAGACAATCCCGGTACTGATGCTGGTTTGCTTATAGCCAACCTGATGATTGAACGGCAAGTACAAAAAATAAAATCCCGCCAACAGTTTCGTCAGCAGGATAATGATATTGATGAGGAGAATAAATGGTAGTCTTTACCAATTCTAATATATTAATCTTCTTTTAAAGACGGAACACCAAACAACTCTGCATACATATCCACCTTGTGGAACTGGTATGCCGTGTTAAAAATTTCTTCTACCGATAAAGGCGTAGAGGAATACGGTAATTCCATTTCTGCCAGTTGCCGAAGATGCTTTTCGCTTTGCACATATTTATTGGTCTTATTGATCACATTTGTTTTTTCCAGCACCAGGTTGGCAATGGAAAGCAGGTTATCCGAATCAACCCCATATATATTCATCTTTCCCAATTGCAATACACTATCTAAACCAATTGCTTTCGCCACTTTTCCTATACTTTCCAGATTGGGAAACATTGAAGCTATGTCTTTACTTCCTGTATATCTTTCAGCCGTTGGAAATTTCTCTTCCATATCCTGTACAAAAGCTGCATTACCCGCAGCAGGTGCGCCAAAAGTGATGAGTTGAAGATTTTCCTTTTTGCCAACAGGTAATTCCTTTTTTAAATATCCTGCTAATGGATAGGCGAGGTTACCTCCAAGGCTATGGCCAGTAATAATTATGCTTGATTTAGGCTCTACTTTCTGTTCAATAAATTCTTTAATGTTTAATCCGGTTTTTATATCTCGCAGCAATAGCAAATTTTGAAAGCCGATCCATGCACCATTACTAATGTAGGCTTCTTTTACACTGTCCGTATAATTCCAGGGTTTGATCTTAAAAATATTAAAATCTTGCAGAATAAAATTTTGAAACCCTTCATTACTAAATTCAATAACAGAGCCTCTTATTACCAATGCATATTGATTAGCGGATTTACTTTTTGCAATGATGGCATAATTTCCATTTACAGGCTTAGGCACAAAAACTACTTCGTAAGCAGGGGCATACTTTGCAAAAGCAACCCGGCTACTGTCTTTATAAATAAGTTGATTTAGCTGTATTGCCTCTTTCGCTGAAAGAAATGAGGCAATTTGCTGCTCATCTTTCTTACCAGACTTACAAGCTGCAAACACAACTGTAACAGCAACCAAAAAATGAAGAATATGTTTTCTCATATTTTAAAATCAAGTATCAAACTTACAGAATTGTATTTAGCTACCAGTAGTTTTCAAAACCCACCCCTTTAAAAATAATTTTATAAGAAAACTCTTCGCCCCTCCAAGGAGGGGATGTAAAAGTCTGAGTATATAAAAAATAAAAAGGCTCTGTTTTAAAAGAGCCTTTTACTTCGTATATCTTAATTCGAATCTATTTCTTTTCTTTTTTTTCAAACATCAATTCTTTTACTTTCTCTTTATCTTCTTTCTCTTTATTCAAATCAAACATGGTTCCGAAAACATGATCCCAGATAGTAGAACTAACGCCGTAACCATTGTGTTCGTTCTTGTAATGATGCAGATGATGATTTCTCCAAAGCCCTTTCATCCATTTAAATGGCGGGTTCCAGGCATGAATAGCATAGTGCATGGTGCCATACATTAAATAGCCTAATAAGAAACCCGGAAAAAACATAAACGCCTTGGTTCCTATCAGTAAATACATCAACCCAAAAATGGAAGATGAAAGAATAAGACTTGGAACCGGCGGCATAAACAACCGCTGCTTATCTCTTGGATAATGATGATGGTTACCGTGTAAGGTGTAAATGAATTTTTTTGCCCGGCCGCTATTAGCAATCATATGAAATAAAAAACGGTGTGCTAAATATTCAAAGAAAGTCCAGAAGAACATACCGCCTAAAAAAGTAAGGGCAATTCGTCCGGTTGTGTATCCAATAGTACTGCTATAATACGCCATGTAAATCATTACTGGGGTATACATTCCCCAAATAACTAATGGATGTGTTTTGGTTAGCATTTCAAGGTAGGGGTTCTTGAAAAGCTGCGCCTGACCTTTATTATGAATTTTCTCGAATTCCATGCGGCAAAGATAAGAAAAGGAAAGTTTTGAGTTAGGGGTTCAGAGTTCAGGGTTCGTTAAAGATTTAAAAGTTCGTCAACTCTTTGAAAATGATAGCCTTTAGCTTTTAATCCTCTTATCAGGCGGGGCAGGTATTTATAAAATTTATCCTGTCTATCCGGCCCGGCTCCTATATGCATTAACAGGATAAAACCATTTAATCCGGCCGGTTTTTGCTTTTCATAATGCATGATGGAGTTGAAAATAGTTTCGCTGCTGCGGTAGTTTTTGTCTTTGCTTGTTGTGTAATCTGCGTGAGTAAGCGTACCGGGAGTAAAATTGATCAATTGTAGTTTCAGGTCTTTTGTCCATGCAGCAATAGTATCATTATACCATTCATAAGGCGGTAAATAATAAGTTGCTTTTTTAACAGCAACACCCCGGCGGGCCATGCTTGTATAATTATCTGCAAGATCAAAACTAAATTGCTTTTTTGTTACCAACAGGCTGTCCCGTTTACTCCAATCACAATACAACAAATGCTGATCGGAGTGTGCACCTAAATAATTTCCATTTTTTTTAAGTTGCTGAATCGGTTTTTTAAAATCTTTGTTTCGATAAAATTTACCTGTAAGAAAAAAAGAAGCTTTTACTTTCTCTTCGTCTAATGTTTCAGCAATAAAACCGCTGCCCTCCCCATATTCATGTCCGGTAAAAACTAATGCAATATTTTTTTGTGTGCTATCGCCACGAATAATAGCACCCCGACTGTAAGTGAAGCCTCCTGTAGCGGAGGCTATTTCTTTTTTGGCTTGCTTTCCGCCTCCTTCGCAGCCAGCAAATAAATTAATGATGCTGTTCCGTCCATCGTTGGTTCGTTGGTACTGTAATCACCATAATCATCATGATACACGGCTAAGCTACTTTGAAAATTCGCATACTCATCCGGCTCGTATAATTTAATACCTATAAGATTATTGTAAATACTTCCATACACGGGACCATCTACTAAGCCGCCATCAATCGGATATTTCTTTATGTGAGTGAATGCTGAATGTGGATCAACAGGAGTATCGCCCCAAGATGGAAGACCATATACCATGCTTGTTCCCCATGGATTACACCCGAAGAGCCAATCGAAATTTGCTTGTTCTAGTTCTGAGAATTGTTTATCACCCGTTAATTCTCTATACCAATAACATTGAATAGCAAATGAGGTGGTGAGATTATTACTGCACCAGATAAAAGGAATGCCACGGTAGAATGCATTTTGTTGAGCTTTGTTCCAAACTCTTTCAATTCCTTCTTTGTAATAACCAATAATTGTATCTCGTTTTTCATTTTTTAATTGTTTAGCTAATTCATAATGACCAATGTTTATAAAAGGATACCATTGATAATGATTGGCCGTATCTGAGCCTAGCCATGGAGTGATTCTTTCTTTTTGTGCATATTTAAAGGCATCGAGAAGAGGTCCAGGGGTAAAATGGATATATGAAGCTTGTGATTTCTTCATATTATCATATTGTGAGTGACCCAGTTCCGCATAAGCCAATTCAAGATCGTCTACCCAATTGTCCTCTGCATATATATAAGGCGATTTCACCGAAGAAGTTTGAGTAACGCCGGCTTTTCTTAAACCAAAATACAATGCACTCGTGGCCTTTAAATCAAGTAAGTCAGAATAAATACTGTCTTCATTTGAAAAAGTTCTTGCTCCAAGTTGAAAGGCACTTGCAAACTTCGCAGCCGTAGAAGTCGTTCCCGTTGTATTATTCATAAGCTTTCCCCGCTGTTGCGGTTCACCACTTACAAAATACACAGGTCGTTCATATCCTCTTCCATATTGGCTATCCAGTTTGGGCATTCGCATACTGATATGGTCTCTGTCATCAGCGATCTGGTTAAACATCCAATCATCTTTTGGGTGCATTTTCAATAACCAGTCCAATCCCCATTTTGCTTCATCGAGTACATCAGCCATTCCATTCTTTCCATCTAAACCATTGGCTTGTTTTTCATCGGTAAATACTTTGGGAAAATCCCGGTAAGCCATCAGCAAATGATAGGTTGCATTTGCAGAGGTGGTTGAATATTGCAAATAATCAGATGCATCATGCCAACCACCTACTACATCAATTTTAGTACTGTCTTTAATACCTGCTTTTTCTCCGTACAATACATAACCATCATGAGTGTGACAGCTATCTTTTAAATAAGGATTGAACCCAGTTCGTTGCTGTCGCATATACCGCAAACAAAAATCGGCGGCTCCATTATATACATCATCCCCAATTGTAAATTCCGGTGATGCGGCACCACCTGCCTGTAAATAGTATCGGCCTGGTTTATTGAAAGTAGAAAAGTTGAGCCGGTATGTTTGTTTGAAAGGTCCGTAAGCACCAAAATTTTTTCCCGTTTTTCCAGTAGCAACAGCTTTTTTTGAAACAGCGTCTACCAATTCCCACTTGCTAACTCCTGTCTCTTGCTTACTGCACCATATAGCCACTTTCACTCCGCCCGGCGTATAGCCTAATTGGTTAATTCGAATCCAGCTTGTTGGCTCTTCTTTGTTTGTAAAAGCCAATATCGGTAATAGAAAAATAAATAACCATTTTTTCATTCCAGCAATTTACAAACAACCTCGCTAACTTCGCATCTCTACAAAAAGGGTTATATGAAATTAGTTTCCTATCTAAAAGAAGAAAGAGAACAACTAGGCATTTTAATTAATGATATGATCTATGATATGGAAGTGTTGCACCCCGACCTTCCAAACAGTATGAACCTTTTCTTAAACTACTGGGAAGAATATTTTCCTATAGCACAGGCCGGCGAATTATTGCTGAAAGAAGGAACAAGAACCAGCAACAGGGCCATTCCATTAAAAGATGTACAATTACTGGCACCGGTCCCCTTTCCAACATCTTGTCGGGATGGGTATGCTTTTCGTCAGCATGTAGCAGCAGCCAGAAAAAACAGAAAAGTAGATATGATCGCTGAGTTTGATCAATACCCGATCTTTTATTTTACCAACCACCATAGCATTACCGGCCCCGGCCCTGTTCGTTGCATGCCCGACCATTTTGAAAAATTAGATTTTGAATTGGAAGCAGCGATCGTAATTGGCAAACATGGCAGAAATATCAAAGCTGCTGAGGCAGATGAATATATTGCCGGCCTGATGATCATGAATGACATCAGTGCAAGACGTTTGCAAATGGAAGAAATGTTGTTGAACCTTGGCCCTGCCAAAGGAAAAGATTTTTCAACTGTTATCGGCCCCTGGTTAGTTACACAAGATGAATTACAGTCTTTTGAAATTCCTGCAAAAGAAAATCATACCGGCAAAGCCTGGAATCTTCGGATGCAATGTTGGGTGAATGGTAAACAGGTGAGTGACGGCAATGTGGGTGATATGGACTGGACTTTTGCTGAAATTATCGAACGGGCATCTTATGGTGTTAATCTATACCCCGGCGATGTAATTGGTAGTGGTACAGTTGGTACAGGTTGCTTTTTAGAATTGAATGGAACGGGAAAACTAAACGACCCGAACTATCCAGAGCAATGGTTGCAACCAAATGATGTGGTGGAAATGGAGATTGATGGGTTGGGAAAATTGAGTAATACAATTGTGGCGGAGGAAAGTGATTGGAGTATTTTGCAATTAAAGAAGAGTTGAGAGATATACCGCAGAGAACATGAGTTCGCTGAGTTATCGCAGAGATTATGACCAGAGAAAAATTAAATGAAATTGGTGGAATTATTCTTGATGCTTGCATCACAGTGCATCGGGAATTGGGGCCTGGTTTGCTGGAGTCTGCTTATGTTATAGCCTTGGTCAGAGAATTACAATTAAGAGGAATCAAAGTAAGAGTACAGGTTCCTGTTGAATTGGAATACAAAGGAGAGCCGCTTGGGAAAGTTTATGTGATGGACCTTTTAGTAGAGGAAGAAATAATACTGGAAATAAAATCTGTTGTTGCAATCGAACCAATTTTTAAAGCACAAGTAATAACATATTTAAAATTGGCCAATAAAAATCTCGGTTATTTAATTAATTTCAATGTACCCTTGCTAAAAGACGGCTTTAATAGAATAGTTTATAATTTTTAACTCTGCGTAACCTCTTTTTCTCCCGTTCTCTGCGGTAAATTTATTATATGCTCCTAAATCTGAAAGATCTAAAGCCCTCTGAAGCACAATACTACCTGCAGCATGTCATTGCTCCACGGCCAATATGCTTTGCATCTACCATTGATAAAGCAGGCAATGTAAATCTTAGTCCGTTTAGTTTTTTCAATCTCTTTTCTTCCAATCCGCCAATTGTTGTTTTTTCTCCGGCCAGAAGGGTAAGAGACAATACGACCAAACATACATTACAAAATGTTTTAGAAGTACCCGAAGTGGTGATCAATATTGTTACCTATGATATGGTGCAACAGATGTCTTTGGCGAGTTGTGAGTTTCCAAAAGAAATGAACGAGTTTGTAAAAGCAGGTTTCACAGGAATACCTGCAACAATGGTAAAACCACCCATGGTAAAAGAAAGCAAAGTGCAGATGGAGTGCAAGGTAATTGAAGTAAAACCATTAGGCACCGAAGGCGGCGCAGGTAATTTAGTTATTTGCGAAGTGTTGGTAATGCATATTGATGATACATTAATTGATGAAAATAAAAAGTTGGATCAGCGAAAAATTGATCATGTAGCAAGATTAGGTGGAGACTGGTATTGTGTAGTAAATGAAAACAATCTATTCCAGGTTCCAAAGCCCAATACACAATTAGGTATTGGTGTTGATAGTCTGCCACTTTCCATTCGCAATAGTAAAATATTGTCGGGCAACGACCTGGGAATGCTGGCCAATGTACATTCTATGCCAACCATTAACCCTGCTTTTGATGACAATCACCTGAAACAAATCATTCAATATTATAGCATTAACCCCGATGATATGGAAAAGGAGCTGCACGGTTATGCCAAAACTTTATTAGAGTCGGGCAATCCGGATGCTGCCTGGCAAGTCATTTTAGCAGGGGTATAAATTATTGTTTTACTGCAAATACTGTTTTATCTTTAGAAAGCACCTAAAGCATGTTGCCATGCGTCCACAAAGAACCTTACACCTGCTTAGTATTATCGCCACAGTTTTTTACTTATCATCCTGTGTGCCTCAAAAAGAAGTTAGCTCTCATAAGCAACAGTTAGCCACTATTGACAGCCAGTTGGTACGGCATAGTGAAAAATTAAAAGCGTTAGATAAACAACGACAGGATAAGCAAGATCAAAATGAATTAGATGATACGGCAAGCTCCCGTTTACAAAAGTTTATTGGCATGACCAATGCAGAGATTGATAAATTGGTTACCCAAAATGCGATCCTTATAGGTAATACTTCAGTAAATAAAGACGACTGGAATAGATTAAAACAGGCCCTGACTTTTTCAAAAAGTACTTCTAAATTAATTGGCGATAAAGTATCATTAATTAATGAGTTGATAACTCGTAACACCGTAGTTAAGCTCGACCAGGATGTTCTTTTCGGACCCGGACAATACAATCTTTCTCCTTCTGTGGCTTATAACATTGGTAAAATATTTGATCCTGTTGCAAAAGAGATTGATTATTTCGTAAAAAAATATCCTGACTTTCCGTTGTCACTTGTAATCACTGCCAAGGGCTATGCTGATGCAACAAAAATAGATGAAAGTTCATTTCTGTATAAAAAATTAAGACCTACTCTTACTATACCTGAATCAGCTAGTGCTACCAACGAACAAATTAATACCGCACTTTCCAACGCAAGAGCAAAGTCTGTAATAGAATTACTTAAAACATTTACGGTTGGAAAATCTGCTGATGGAAATAATATCAGGAACCTTTTATTTCTACATGAAGGAAAGGGGGAAAAATTTCCCAATCCTAAGATAACAGATTACAGTATTAATGACCCTCGCCGGCGAATTGTGCTTTTATTCTGGAGTATTTTTCCCGATTAACTATTTACCTCCAAATACTTTTTTCAAAATATCGGAAGTTCGAGCCAAAGGATTAGCTCTTATATTAGCTTCTTCTTTTGCTACCTGGTCAAATAAAGCATCTACTGCTTTTCCAACTACATAAGAAGTAAGGTTGGGGTCTGCCTTTTTAAATGTAGTGGGTAGTTTATTATAGGTATTAATTATATCAGAATAATATTTAGTAGCCTCTGTTTTATCCAACGATGATTTTACCGAAGGCGTAAAGGCAGCAATCAATTGTTGCTTGGTTTTATCTTTAAAATATTTCGTGGCTTCATCTTTATCCCCTTTAATAATATTCACAGCATCTTTCAGCGTCATCGCTTTAATAGCATCTACAAAAATGGGCTTTGCAAACCCCACTGCATCTTCTGCACCCCTGTTTATAGCTAAAATCGCTTTATCAACCTGTGCCCCCATTCCAAGGTTTCGTAATGCTTTTTCAGCCTTTAATGCATCCGGAGGTAAAAGCATTTTATATATTTCGCTACCAAAAAATCCGTCTTGCTTATTCAGGTTCAGCACTGCATTTGTTACTCCCTGCGACAATGCTTCTTTAATACCTTGTCCGGCTTCGGCTTCTGTAAATCCAGTTCCTGATTTATTTCCACCCAATATTTTAGGCAATGAAATTTGAGAATAAGAGGCAGTTGCAGATAAAAGAAGGCTTGCAACTAAAGCAATAGAAAAAGTTTTCATAAACGAGATTTTTAAATCTGGCACAAGATAGTACTCCCTCCTGCTTGCTGAAAGTACCGGACCAGATTTTGACGTTATTTTATACTATTTGCTGTGCTGTACTAGTGTTTATTTTACGCCACCACCAAAAACCCTTCGTAATAGTTCGGTAGTACGGGCAGCAATGTTCTGACGGATGTTTAGTTCCTCCTTTGCCACGAGGTCAAAAAGAGCATCAGTAGCCTTGTTCGTAACGAATGAAGCAAGGTCTGGATTTATTTTCTTGAATGTAGTGGGAAAATTATTATAGGTATTGATTACATCACCATAATACTTAGTAGCATCAACTTTATCTAATGATGTTTTAATAACAGGCATAAAAGCTGCCACCAACTTATCAGTAGTTTTAACTCTAAAAAAATGCGTAGCACTCGTATCTCCATTTTTTACCAACCCGATTGCATCGCTTAACGTCATGCTTTTTATAGCGTCAACAAAAATCGGCTTAGCATAACCCGCAGCATCCTCTGCACCGCGGTTAATTGACAGGATAGCTTTATCCACCATTTTACCCATACCCAAATCTCTTAATGTGTTTACCACTTTTTGTGCATCTGGTGGCATTAAAATTTTATAGAATGCATCGCCAAAAAAACCATCTTGTTTGTTCAACTTCAAAACGGCTTTTACCAGACCCTGGCTCAACGCTTCCTTAATTCCTTCCCCAGCCTCAGCTTCTGTTACACCACCAACATTTGGAAGGTTAGATAACACATCACAACTACTTAGTGATATTGAAAGAAGAGCAACTGTCAGTATTTTTTTCATGTTTTTAATTTTGTGCTATTATTAAGTAGCGAAAACCACGCCATGCTACATTTTTAAGGCTTGTTTACGATGAAGAATTTTGTCTCTTATAATTCTAAAAAACCGGGCTCTTTCTTTTTCACTCACCTCGCTAAGCAACGTGGCTCTTTTAATTTGGTTTTGAATGTGATTGTTCATGTTTTCATTAAATGCCGGGTCTTGCGTAATCATGAAGTTAATGGAAGTATGTGCTACATACGACATTTTATTACCATCCATTACAACCATCATACTATTATCCCCAATCAACACTTCATTAAAATACATCCGAAACTTTCCGATTGGTTTCTTTTCTGCATCACCATAGTTGAATTTATATCCTAACGCCGCCTGTTCTTCAAGGTGTGCCCACATTTTTTCCATTGCTTCATATAATCTCCACACATCTTTATCCGACTCAAATACCCCGCCATCATGGTAAAATTCAATCTGCCGGAAGAAAATATTCATACTTTCCAGATTCCAGACCTCCACACTTGGTCTTTGGTTGTACAGATGAAGTACTTTTTGTTCCAATGCAAATAATTCATCGGGCTGGTCTTCAAACTTAAATTTTCGTTTTTCAAACTCTGGAAATTGAAAATAGGTTTTCAACCAGAAAAACCATTTAAAAACTGCAATTTCCCGTATGTGATAGTGATGGAAAATTGGCAGATCCTTGCACATATAATAAAACTCTTTTTCCTTAAAACTATTCATATAAGCAAGGTTATGCATCATACTTGTTACATATTCTTCAAACCTGAATGTTTTTCGATCAAGGAATTGCCCCTGAAATAGAATACCGGTAGGTTGTAAATTCATTAACCTATCCAGCGATACCCTATAATGATTACAAAGTATTTGAAGCTCATCGATTGTTAAAGATTTTTCTCCCCGTATTCTTCTGTATGCACTATCGGTACTTATTTCGAGCAGTTTTGCAATTTCCTCTACTGCAGACTGGTTCTCGCCTATTTTATCTTTTATAGATTTAAAAAGCTGCTCCTGTATTTGCCCGGTTGTCATTGTTATAAGTTACGTTTTCTATCCTGTATCTTGAAAAGTAAAATATTAAAGAAAATATTGCGTTGCTTTTCACTGCTCTCACTAATCAGGGTTGCTTTTCGCATAAGGTTTTGCAGGTCTTCATTTACCTGGCCACAGAATTCTTCATCCCGGGTATAAATATAATTCAGAACATCATAATTAAGATAAACAGATCGCATATGATCTGTTATTACGAGGATTGTATTGTCGCCCAATACAACCCTGTTATAAAAAAAACGGAACGGAACCTTTTTACCTTCTATATTTTCACCCGGCATGAATTTGTAGCCAAATTCTGCTTGTGCTTTTAAATGTAGTATTGTTTCTTCTAATGCATTATACACCTGCCTGATATCTGCGGCGGAAGAAAAAAGACCCGACTCTTTATAAAACTCAATTTGCGAAATATTGCTATTGATACATTCTGTATTCCATATTTCAGTAGAAGGTATTAATGTATACGCCTTTGTGAACTCCCTGCTTTGTTGCTCTATCTCAGGGGAAACACAGTTAAAATCAAATCCTTTATACATCAAATATTCCTCGTAATACCACTCAGTTT
>CAZXMP010000090.1:0-16866 GCA_964641575.1 uncultured Chitinophaga sp.
GATAAAGTGCTTAAAGCTATTGGTCTTGCAGAACCTGCTTAGATATAAGCTTACAGGATGGCTTATATAAAGAGAATAAAAAAAGCGGGAATTGACACTTTGCAATTTAAAGAAGAGTTTGAACTACCTGAAGCCGATATCAGTAACAGGAATCAAATTAGCAGTATAACTAAATCCAAAAATCTAACCCTATCCATCATAGCTTCCGACAAAAATTCCACTTTGGACCGATACAACATTTGGGTAAATGAAGTGCCTTTATTTGGAAAAAATGGCAAAAGCATAAAATCACTTAATTCAAAAAAACTAAATACAACAGTCAGTGTGATTTTATCAAAAGGATATAATAAAATTGAAACTTCTGTAACAAATGTTGCTGGTGTTGAGAGTTATCGCATTCCAATCTTAGTAAACTTTACACCGGATAATGAACCAAAAGAAATACTCCATTTTATTGGAATTGGTATTGACAAATTTGCCGATAGTAAATATAATTTGCAATACAGCGCTAAAGACATCCGGGATTTAAGTAAAAAGCTAAAAGAAAAGTATGGCAGTTATATTATTATTGATACTTTATTAAATGAAAATGTAAGCGCTGCTTCAATAAAAGCATTAAAACAAAAACTCCTTAAAACAACCGAAAATGACAAAGTAGTAATTGCATATTCTGGTCACGGATTGCTAAGCAAAGACTATGATTATTACCTTTCAACCTACTCTATCAATTTTGAAAAACCAGAACAGGGAGGTCTGCACTATGACGATTTAGAGAATTTACTCGATAGCATTCCAGCCCGCAGAAAATTAATGCTGATTGATGCGTGTCACAGTGGAGAAGTAGATAAAGAAGATTTAATTACGCTGAACGCTACTTCCGACTCACTTATTAAAGGACTTAAACCAGTAGCTTACAAAAAAGAAAATCAATTAGGATTGAAAAATAGTTTTGAATTAATGCAAAGCCTTTTTGTAAATGTGGGAAAAAATACGGGTGCTACTATCATTTCTGCGGCAGCAGGCACCCAGTTTGCACTGGAAAGAAATGATTTGAAAAATGGTGTATTTACTTATAGCATACTTGAAGCAATAAAACAAAACCCAACAATTAAAATCAGCGTTCTGAAAAAAATAGTTGGCGAAAAAGTAAATCAGATAACAAAAGGTTTACAAAAGCCAACAACAAGAAACGAGATGATTGCTATAGATTGGCCTCTATATTAATTTTGATACCGCTTAGATCCACGATTATCTATGTTTAAGAAAAACATTCTATTAGCAATATCAATCACATGTGCCGCATTCTGTTCATCACAACCTATTGACCTTGTAGTACAAACCGGGCATAGCTCTTCTGTTTTTGGAGTAGCCTTTAGCCCCGATGGAAAATACATAGCAAGCACCTGCAATGATGGAAGTGTAAAGATCTGGGATACCAAAATAGGGTTTGAAATTTCTACTTTCTATAATTATGAAACCTATGGGTATGATGTTGCATTTAGCCATGACGGAAAATATCTATTAGGCACAGGAATTAACATAAACGTAATCTGGAGTGTAGCAACAGGGAAAGCCATAGCCACTATTGCAAGTGGTGATAGTGAAGAATTGGAAGAAGGTGGAGCTTTAACGAAAGGTATTTTTTCTTATAATAATAAATACTGCTATGGTAGCCGTGAAGATTTTAGTATTATGCGTTGGGACATGGAAGAGATAATAAATCCTGCAAAATATACTTACAAATATGACCGTATCCCTTTGAGCGAAGATTCCATACTAAATCTGAATCCACCTTCTTCTGCTATTTTTTTTAAGGGCCATACAGCAGAGATAAATGGTCTTGCAATTACCAAAGACAATAAATACCTTGTTTCCAGCAGTGATGACAGCACTATCATTATCTGGGATGCCCAAACGGGTGAAAAGATCAGAACGATTAAAAAAACTTTTAAACTAGAAAATATTGCACTTACTCCGGATGGGAAAAAAATAATCAGCTGTGATGATGACATGTCAGAGAAAGAAGGATTAAGGATTTGGGATTTTACCACAGGCAAACAATTGTTTTACAAGCATACAAAGTATGATAAAATAAAATGTTTAGCGGTAAGCCCTGATGGAAAATACCTGGCCTATGGCAAACTAAGAGGCTCTCTTGATATTTTTTCATTAGTATCAAACAAAGTAATTAAAACGATAGAAGCGCATAGTAGTTGGATTAATAGCATTGCCTTTAGTAGTGATAGCAGAAGATTGGTTAGCGGTAGTGATGATGATAACATAGTAATTTGGGATATCAAAACAGGAAAACCAATAAAAGACTTTCGAAAAACAATTGCTAATATTGACAGACTTACGTACGAAAAAAAACACCGGTTAATTACCACCTCCTCGCATACATTAAAAAATCAAACAACAGTTACCTGGGAACTAAACCAGGGCATCGGCATTAAAAATATTTTTATAACCAAACCACAAATCAGAAGTGATGAATTTTTAAGTATGGATTCTGCCGGAAATCAATTGCTGATTACCCATGATTCTGCACTACTAATTTTCGATCCGGTTACAGGAAAAGAAATTCAAAATACCCCTTTGCCTTTCTGGGGATCTGCAGCAATGGCTCCCGGTGGGGAGTATGTATTTTTTCAAAATCGAAAAACTGATTCTTTTTATATTATAAAAAAGGGCAACACACTACCGGAGCATTTTGCACCTCACCCTGATTTAGATACTAACAGGTATCTCAAAAGTGTTAGTGCAATTGATTTTAGCAAAGATGGAAAGCTGGTGGCAGCCGGAGGTGCTGGCCCTGATGTATATATATGGAATCGGGAAACTAAAGAGTACTTAAGAAATCTTAACTACCTTGATGAAGATAGTAGTGAAAGAAAAAATGGAACCTATCAGGAAGATGAATACCTGGCTCTACCCAACTCAGGTATATACTGTTTAAAATTTAGCCCTGATGGAAAATATCTGGCCGCAGGGGTTCATTTTCCAGACCCTATTGCATATGGAGGCTTAGTAATTGTATGGGATGTTGCAACAGGTAAAATGCTTCATTGGGTAATTGCACATATATATCCGGTACAATCCATTAACTGGTCACCGGACGGAAAATTTCTGATAACTGGAGGTAATGACAAGTTTGTAAAAATCTGGAATTACGAAGATTTTAAAAAATACCAGCCTGAACCTGTTTATTATTACCGGCACGATTTTACTTCTATGCACACCTCCTTTACAGATGATAATAAGTGGATCATAAGTGCGGGTATCGACGGTAAAATAATAATTAAAGATGCTGTTGATTATACAACAATTGCCACTCTGATTGGTTTGGATGCAACCGATTATGTAGCTATCACCAAAGACCAATATTATGCAGCTTCCAAAAAAGGAACTCGTTATATAGCTTTTAGACAGGGAAATAAAGTTTTTCCGGCAGAACAATTTGATTTAAAATACAATCGACCCGATAAAGTAATGGAAGCATTGGGCTCTTCTGATACTGCTTTGATCAGATCATATAAAAACGCCTACTACAAGAGAGTAAAAAAACTGGGATTGGATACCGCCTCCTTTCGGGAAGGATTTGCCGTTCCAACTGCTGATTTTATAAATAGTGATACAATTAATTACACACAAACAAAGCCAGTTATAAATCTTCGTGTTAAAGCCGCTGACAGTGTCTGGAAGCTTGATAGATTTAATATTTGGGTAAATGAAGTACCCCTATTTGGTCAACGTGGACTTCGCTTTTTAAATCGAAACACAATCGATACGACCATCATAATAAAACTAACACAGGGAGAGAACAGGATTGAAACATCTGTAATTAATTTGAATGGTGCAGAAAGTTTTCGGGAACCATTAGTAGTAAACTATACACCTGCAAGACCAATAAAAGAAAAAGCAGTATTCATAGGCATTGGCATAGATAAGTTTGCACAAAGCGAACACAATCTCCAATACAGTGCAAAAGACATCCGTGACTTATCTATTAAGCTAAAAGAAAAATATGGAACAGATATTGTGATTGACACATTGTTCAATGAAAATGTTACTGTCAACAATGTAAAAGCATTGAAACAACGACTTCAGCAAACTACAGAAAATCATAAAGTAATTGTGGCGTACTCCGGACATGGATTATTAAGTAAAGAATATGATTATTATCTATCGACCTATGCTGTAAATTTCGAAAATCCTGAACAAGATGGTTTATCGTATGATGATTTAGAAAATTTGCTGGACAGCATTCCTGCCCGAAAAAAAATAATGCTGATTGACGCCTGCCACAGCGGCGAAGTAGATAAAGAGGACTTAGTCACCTTAAATACTACTTCCGACTCTCTAATTAAAGGATTAAAACCGGTTGCTTATAAAAAAGAAAATCAACTGGGATTGAAAAATAGTTTTGAACTAATGCAGAGCTTGTTTGTGAATGTAGGTAAGAGTACCGGAGCTACAATTATTTCTGCTGCTGCTGGTACACAGTTTGCCCTGGAGAGAAATGATTTGAAGAATGGTGTGTTCACCTTCAGTATACTCGAAGCAATGAAACAATACCCCACCATGAAAATTAGTGATCTGAAAAGAATAGTAGGTGAAAGAGTGGAGCAGCTTACAAAAGGAATGCAGAAGCCCACCTCCCGCAACGAAACCATAGCAGTTGACTGGAGCATCTGGTAAAAAGTCAATATATATAACTAAGCCAATCTCTACCCTCCTCCGGGTATTGGCAAAACCGGGCAACATTCGTACTTTCAAAACAAAAAACTGATGCGATTTGGCGCAACTATTCTACTCTTATTGTTTTTATCATCTTTCTTGCCAACAGCTTCAGCACAAGAATATAAGCAGCTGGACTCATTAGTTTCAAGAGCCGATTCTTTTTACTCTGCAAAAAACTACGATTCATCACTGGCCAATAACCTGAAAGCATTACAATGGATTCGCAATAGCAAGCAGGACAATTACATATATATATTATCTGCACAGGTAATGTTGAATATTGGAAGATGTTACAAAAAAAGAAATGACCCTGAAAATGCTCATCGATTTTTAAGTTTTGCGCTACGCCAATCCCGTGCAAACAAAATTGATATTGATATTGAAACAGCTTTTATAGAACTCAATGACCTGCATCGTTCCATCAGTATCAGCAATCAGCTATTTAATTATCCTGCCATTTCGGCTACTGAAGAAATATCTATGTTCTATCCCGTTACTAAAGTGGAGGTAATTTCTACCGATTCGATTCGCATTACCATACTAGCCGGAAAGTATGATGGAATTACTGATTCGGTGAAAAGAGGCGGTATCATTTCAAAATATGAAACGAAAGATAAACAACGGCCTTATGGCCTTGTAAATTGCTATCCAAGGGAAGTGGGAAATAATTATACTATCGCACATGCCACCAACGATTCGTTGCTGCAAGTATTACCCGGTGATTTGGTTGAACTAAAAACAAGAGTACCTGTTAGCTGGAACAAACTTGCCATTAGTGTTTCTGTAAATCGTTCTATTTACTTTCATAACAATTACCGGGAACCAATTTATAATTCCCGCTACTTATATTACTATGCAGATAGTCTTACCAATAATGATATTACTAGAATAATGAAAAATCAGGTGGATGAAGTGGTAAGCACCCTTGCGGAAGATACAGTCACGGGCGGCGGTTATGCTGAAGTAAAAGGAAGTAAAGGAATTTTTGCCGGAGAGAATATAATAAAAGCTATGGCAAATAGCACGGACGAGCATTTAAAACTCTTTTTAGATTTCGTCAATGCCTTCCCAAGAAAATATATGGGAACTCCCTATAAATTTTCTGAAGTATATGCCACCTGGGTTATTAATAATACACCGATGGATCCTGCAGTTGTTAGTTCCTTTCTTATTAAACAGCCAACTTCTATTGCCAGAAAAAAAATGGCAGATAACCTTTCAAAAGATATTACCGATAATGAACTTATTGTAAGATGGTTTAATGAAGGGATGCTGATGGCAAATGCAGACAATATAGACTCTGCACAATACATGGCTCAGCTAATTCAAGATGCAAGTATTGCTTTAAAAGATAAAACAAATGAAGGATGGGCAACCTATCTTACCGGTTTTATTGAAAAAAAATTAGGTAACTATAAAACTGCTGACAGTTCTTTCAAAAAATCGTTGGTACAATTTAAACTATCCGGTAATAAAGAAGGCGAAGGATGGGCCAACAGTGCCGTATCAAATCTTCGCAGCAGCGAGCAAATAAAAGTATCAGTGCAAACAGGCCACTTATTTCCATACATTACTGCTATTTCGCCTAACTCAAGATTTATGGCCACTGGGGGGATGTATGATAAATTTATTAAGATATGGGATGTAACATTGGGCAGAGAAATTTCAACTTTTACTGCACATACAAGTGATATTTATGCTTTACAGTATAGCCCCAACGGACGCTACCTGGTAAGTTCTGCTTACGACTCTACTATCAAAATATGGAATGCCTATGATTATTCGTTGATAAAAACAATAAATACCAAGCGACCAGAGCTCGCAGTAATATTTACACCTGATAGCAAGCAATTGGTAGCCGGGGGAAGAGATTCATTAGTTAAGTTTTATGACATCAGTACAGGGGAAGTTTTAAAAACTTTAAAACAAGTACACAAGTCATCTGTTACCGGGCTCGCCTTTTCTCCTGCAAACAGTACTGTACTTTTTTCCTGCGGTTCAGACAGTATGCTGTATAAATGGGATTTAGAAACAGGGGATTGGGATCGCTGGTATAAAGAAAAAGGTAGAGTAATGGGGGTATGGGTTAGTAATAATGGACGATATATGTGTAGTCTATCTTCTGATAGTATGGCGAATGTATGGGATCTGGAAAACAAAAAAAGATATTTTAGGATTAAAGTACATGCAAAAAGTAATGGATACTGGGGCACATATGCCGGCCCCGCATTTAGTCCGGATAGTAAAACTCTTGCATTGGCCCTAGCGGCAGATACTCTTTGCATTGTCAATTTGGAAACACTAACGGAAAGAAATTATCTGTTTAGTTCAACTGAAGGCTATGGGCTTTTTGACGTAACATTTAGTCCGGATGGCAATTATCTGGCAGGTCGTTTAGATATTGGTGGACCTATTCGTATTTTTAATTTTTCCGATTGGGATTTTGAATCTAACTCTTCTCTAAGCCATAAGGATATAAAAACTTATTACACTTTACCATTAAGCATCCAATTTACGAAAGATGATAATGAACTTGCTATTGTGCATGATGGTATTTCAAAAGTTAACTTAAAAAATGGAAGCACTTCTTTTTTATACTTTGGTGCTTTATCATTCCAAAACAATTATATATTGCTCAACAATGAGAATATTGGAATTTACACAGACACAGAACTCTCTTCGCTTAAGTTTTTCGATTATATAAAAAAGGAGTTTATAGGAAAAGTAAGTTTACCCGACTCTACAGAGAAGCTTACTCATTTTGAATTGTCAGCAGACAACCGCTACGTTTTTTTAGGTGGCGATAAAGGAACAATTGCAGGATTTGAACTAGCAACATATGAAAAGATATTCAGTAATGTTTATAATACCAGCACCAGTTCAATTTTAAAAGGTTTTAGTGCATTACGATACGACAGCACCAGACAACGACTTTTTGCAAGAGAAATGTTGAACAGAATATTAGTTATTGATGTAAATAATGGAAATATTCTGGACAGTATTATTATTGAAAGTGCAATGACACTCGAAATAACACCAAAATTTATTTATATACCCACTGCGAATGGAGAAGTATATAAATACGATGCGGCCACATTAAAATTTCTGAAGAAAATTAAAGTATATAAAGAAAATGCACTTTGTTATAATTCAGTAATGTCAGGTAATTATCGCTATCTCGTTGTTCAGGTGGCAGACAAGTTTGTAACTCTAGACACAAATACGGATAAAGTACTTTATGAAAAATATGACCATGATTATGAAAATGGCATGATGGCAATTAGCCATAATAATAAAACATTAGCTACTGGTGGTTTTGATTGTAAAGTAAATATGTATGATTTAGCTACTGGTAATAAAGTAGCAACCATTTTTACACCAAGAGGTAAAGATTTTATGATTGCTGATAGCAAAGGCAATTACCTCGCTCCTAAGAATACTTTAGATGCGGTGACGTTCAATTTCAATAATAACAGTTACGGTTTTGAGCAGTTTGATACCCGTTTTAACAGACCTGATTTAGTATTGAAGCAACTTGGCAGAGCTGATAGCAGCCTCATAACTTCTTATTATGCTGCGTATAAAAAAAGATTGAAGAAGTTGAATATTACTGAAAGCTCATTAGGTGATGATGTTCATCTGCCAGTTGTTAGATTAAAAGACCGGTTTACGGTAAAACCTGCAACATCATTGAGTGAATATGAAATGGAGATAGAATGTTTTGATGCAAAATACCCGTTGCAATCGCTGCAGGTGTTAGTGAATAACAGCCCCGTATTTGGAACATCGGGAAAGATAATTTCGGGTAATGTAAATAGAACTACACTGAAAGTAAAAGTGCCTCTTTCTACCGATAAAAATCTGGTTAAAGTATATTGTACCAATAGCAAAGGGGCCACCTCCCTAACAGAAACAATAGAAATAAGTAGTAGTTACAAACCTGCTACTCCTTCTAAAACCTATTTCATCGGAATTGCTGTTTCAAATTATAAAGACACATCAATGAATCTTCGGTTTGCAGCTAAAGATGTTCGGGACCTTGCCGCTTCTTTTGGAAAAATGTATAAAACAAATTTTGAAGCAGATACATTGATTGATAGCCGTGCCACTAAAGAAAATATACTGGCCCTACGGGAAAAATTAATGAAGACAACCGTAAACGACAAAGTAATTATTTCTGTAAACGGACATGGTTTGCTAAGCGATAGTCTTGATTTTTACTATGCTACACATGATGTTGATTTTAAAAAACCAACTCAAAAAGGGTTAAAGTATGAAGACCTGGAAGCCTTACTGGATGGAATACCCGCCAGAAAGAAATTATTACTAATTGATGCTTGTCATTCCGGTGCATTGGATAAGGAAGAGATGCTGGCACAACAAAATAAGGTAACTACTATAAAAGATACAGCTACGGATAATGGTTCGGTCTCGGGATTTGCATCAAGAGGTCTTATTGTAAAAAATAAAAAAGGGGCAGTTGATGCGAACAGCTCTTATGAAGTAATGCAAAATTTGTTTGCTGATATTTCAACTGGCAATGGCGCAGTTGTTATTTCTGCCGCAGGTGGAATGGAATATGCTTTTGAATCCGAAAAATGGAACAACGGAGTATTTACTTATTGTATACGCAAAGGAATAGAAGAAGACATGGCAGATACAGACGGGGGCAATGCCGACAGACGGGTAGATGTAGCTGAGTTAAAAAATTATGTCAGTAAAAAAGTTAGCGAATTAACCAAGGGGAAACAACGTCCTGTATCCAGAAGAGAGAATATAGAATTTAATTGGGTTGTGTGGTAATTAAAAAGCCCCTTCAACAGAGAAGGGGCCATTGTCCGAAACCGTCCGTACCGAAAATCAGTTTTTCGCAATATCAAATTTTCTAAAAATCGATTTAACGCTGTTCTGAATTTCCTTGCTTGTAAGATTTCTGTTTCTTACTTCGTCCGTTGTCCATCCCTGCCAAACAGTTTTATCTGATTTAGCATCGATCATCGAAATGGTTACAGTTCCTTCTTTTACTTCCCGCTGGTCTCTATCATAGCCAAGAAATTGAGAAGGGTAATACACACTTACATAACGACGGGTTCTTGGATTAAAGAATACCCGGGTGGTAGGATTAGAGTAAACAGGATTGTTATCTTGCCTGACACTTCTTTCTACCAATACATCATAACTGAGTAATACATCCGGACGATTCTTTACTTCCCTCCAACCAGCCGTTTTTTCCAGTTCTTTATTAACAGCATCCTTCATTTTCTGTTCTGTCAGGTCGCTGCTTCTTTTGCTATTCCCATCATTATCAACCCATGCAAAAGTTTTGTACCGGGAAAAATCTGTATTGTCGTCTTTTTCAATGTGAGCTGTAGTGCCGCAACTTGCAAGCAAGAAGACGAAGGCTAAAAATCCGCTCCATTGTTTCAGGTTCATTTTCATAGTTTCTCCTTTTTTTATGTGAATTATAAACCTGTACTATAAACGACAAAAACTATGCAGCGTTTATTAAGGAGATGTGAAAATATTCTTCACAGCAATGGTAGTGGAAAAATATTCCGGCTTTGCGGATATAAATGCCCGGAAACTATCAGGTAAGACCTATTTCATAATGTTGTGCAGGAATATCAACATCAAGGAAGCCTTTTTTAACAAGACGTTTTTTAAAATCCTGTTGCACTTCAAACTCACCGTGCACCAGGAAAATCTTTTTCACTTGTCGGGGATCCTGGCAGGCAAGCCACTGGCTCATATCTTCATAATCGCCATGTGCACTCATGCTACGGATAGAACCAATATCAGCATGCACTTCATGCTTCACACCATAAATACCTACTTCCTTGTCGCCCGCTAACAACTTACCACCTAGTGAACGAGGCTCGCAATAGCCGGTAAACAAAATGGTATTTCGGCTATTCTCAACATTATTACTAATATGATGTTTTACACGGCCACCATCTGCCATACCGCTTGCAGAGATAATAACATAAGGGCCATCTAGAAAATTAAGCTGCTTAGACTGATCAACAGTCTGTACATAACGAAGTCCTTTAAATGCAAAGGGATCTTTATCTGTTTGCATTATTTTTTGAATAGTACGGTTGAAATATTCCGGATAACTTTTAATTATCATGGTAGCTTCAATGCTTAAAGGACTGTCAACGTAATAATCTAAGTCCGGCAACCTGTTTTCTAGCTCAAGTTGATTTAACGCATATAGTAGTTCTTGTGTGCGGCCTACACTAAAAGCAGGCATTATTAATTTACCTTTTTTCTGCAAACAGGCTTTTTCAATCCAGGCAAGTACCATATCAGGTGTGGTAACATGGGTATCATGCAAACTATTTCCATAGGTTGATTCTATCAAAATGTAATCCGCCTGGGGGAAATTGTCCGGGGATTTTAGGATCGCATCTCTATATCTTCCAATATCTCCGCTAAATGTTATTCTGGTTTGTTTGCCATTCTCTGTAATTTTTAAATGTACACAGGCACTTCCAATAATATGCCCTGCATCAGTAAACATTACCTCTACTCCTTCTATTGCTGTAAACCACTTACCATAATGTTGTACATCAAACCGGTCAGCTGCCCGTCTTGCATCTTCTATTGTATATAGTGGTTGCAATAAAGGCAACCCTTCTGCTTTTCTGCGCTTATTACTGTATTTAATTTCACCCTCCTGAATTTCAGCTGAATCCTCTAAGAGTACGGTCGTAAGATCTTTAGTAGCAGGTGTACAAAATATTCTTCCTCTAAATCCAAATTGTACCAGCCGGGGAATAAGTCCGCTATGATCTATATGTGCATGTGAAAGTATCATGACATCCACATCAGCTGCATCAAAGCCAAAGTCTCTGTTCAGCTCATCTGTTTCTTGCCCCAACCCCTGGAACATACCACAGTCCAATAAAACTTTCTTGCCATTCTTTAATGTGAGCAAATGTTTTGAACCTGTCACTGTTCTTGCTGCGCCGTGAAATGCTATTTTCATTTTTTTGATTTTGCTTTAAGTGACCATGTGATAAAAAATTCTGCAACCACATCTCCTTCTTTATTTTTTCCAACCGATCTTGTTCTTACAGTTCTTGCTTCACCTGTTGCGATTGTTTCTTCTATAGCTTTGTCAAAAAGCTGGCCATCTTCGCATGCAAAGCTTGTTCTGCCAGTTGCTTTTTTAAAATACTCAGATTCCACTTTTACTACCAACATTGAAACTGGTGGATTGATCTTATACAAATGAGCCATTGCTAATGCACCCGTACTCATTTCTGCTGCCATACTAAGGCAGGCAAAATAAGTAGATCGGAAAGGGTTTTGAGAAAGCCATTTATATGGAACCGTCACCATACATCGGTGCTCATCTATTTCTCTTACCCGTACCCCTGTAAAAAAAGCAGCAGGAAGTTTTGTAAAAAGAAACATCCTGAATTTAACCGGATGCCTCAATGTTTTGATGAAAGCTGGTGTATTAGGATTCATTTAATCTTCTTTGTATTGTGCGGGGTCAAATGCTTTCTTACTCCAGTCATTAAAGAATGCCGTTACTTTTTCTTTATCATATCCTTTTCCTGCTTCCAGATACCAGGAGCTTTGTGTATGCAACAATTCACCTTTTTCATTCAATACTAAAAAAACCGGGAAGCCAAATCGTTGCGGAAAATCATATTTCGACAATAATTCAAGATTCTTATTTTCCTTGCTATAATTAAGATGATACACCACATAGTTGGCTTTTACCAAAGAATCGAGCGATGCATCCTTTTTTACAAAATCATCGAATCTTGCACACCATACACACCAGTTACCGCCAATTTGAATCATTACATGCTTACCAGCATCCTTTGCTTCCTTTGCTGCTGCTTCAATATCATTTTTGCCATTGGCCTCAGGATTATACAGCTTGAATTTAGACATATCCTGGGAAAAGGAAACTGCACTAAAAAACAAACCTGCTATTGCCATTATATGTTTTCTCATCATTTAATTTATAATATAAATTCTACTGCTTATCAATAGCTACCACACAAGCTACTGCCTTATTACTATTTGCATCTACTTTAAAATAAATAGTGCCCTCGTTGGTGTTATTGAACCTTGCAGATCGGATCATTATACTTTGTAACGCTTCATTCACTTTACCCAGATAATCGGCTTGGCGGCTATTGCTTATTGCAGCATTCAATGCATTATAATCCAACTCATCTTTACTAACCACAATAGCGATCTGGTCGCTGTTCCCGATGTTATCCGCTTCAAATGACTGTGCCTTTGGAAAAAGCCGGTAACCGGTAATGCCACAATACGGTGAGTGTTTAGAAACAGTTTCCCCATTTTTCAAATAAGGAAATAAAACAAAACTTGTATTGTTGGTATCTCTTCCAAATACATAGATGTAACATTCCGTTACATTATTGATCGACATTTTGAAACGGGTTCCTATTTTAATTGGTGAAACAGTTTGAAAAATATTTGCGCCGGCAACTCTCAATGGAATATTTTTTCCTCCCTCATTATTTACTAAACCAATAGTACATTCCAATGGAATACTCGCTACCTCGCTTCTCTTTGGCAAGGGATCAATTCCATACGCCTCTCTTACATATGTTTTAAAATCGCCATAGCGAACCCAGCCAATGCCGTCTTTACCCCATTCCGGTCCCCAGCTATTCATGATCTGGAATGCACCACCAAATTTTCTATCATCATATCCAATTACGGTCATCGCATGGCCGCCCATTCCCATCTGTGATCCATCCATACCTTGCGGAGTCCATAATTCTTTCCCTATCATATCTTGCATAAAACTCTGTCCCACCATCATACCAATGGCAACCGGTGCATTTTTGTTTAAATGCTCTTTTATACCTCTTACACTTATTTCATTAATATTATCACCATTAGTGATGCGGGTAAAACCGTGTATTACATTTTTGCGGCCTGCCTGTAAATCAGCTGCGCCCGGCTCATTGGAACAATCCTGATCAGTATAAGGATATTGGCTAAGCGGAACACCACCATTGCGGCTCATGCTTTCCATAGCTCTCTGTATATAAGAACCCTGGCATCCTTCCAACCGAATCTGGTTATATAAATAAGAAGGACTAAAAACAATTTGATTAGGATCTTGTCCGGTAGCAGCAGCTGTTAAAATGGTTTGAGCACTATATGCACAACTCCAGGCTACGCAACTTCCCTGCTGCCCCTGGTTACCACGATCGGGGGCGTACTTTAACAATGAAACTGCCTCAGGTAATGGGTTTTTTCCTGCATCATCTTCCAACCCTTCATACACAGATGCTTTGTTAAATTCTGCAGGGTTGAAATTGTAACCGCTTTGTGAAAATTGCTTCACCACATCAGCAACATTGCACCCACCACTTTTGCCAAGCAGGAAATAAGCACCAACACCAAGAATAAGTAATACGAAAATTCCTTTCCCTTTAAATAGTCCCATTAACATTGGCAACAACGACATGAGGCCACCACCGCCACTACCCGGAAAATTTGGCCTTCCGCCACCGCCTCCTCCATCATCGTTTTGTTGATTGGGATCTACGGGGTCATCAGTCATTCTTATTGGCATAGTAAAAAATTTTAGCCTGTCAGCCGACAGGAAGGTTAAAAACGTAATTAAAAGTAGTAAGTTAAAAGGAATAAAAAGCAGTTATAAAAACAGTTACAATTAATATTTTTCCACTTTCTGCAACGATTATGGCAGGGAATCGTCAACTTTGAGCATAACTTAAAAATCAGTATGAAATCCTTCATTATAGCATTTACATTTCTCGCATTTGCAGACAAAGCAGTTGGTCAAAAAGTAGCAAGTAGTTTAAAATTTGAACAAGGACAGGTTTTTCAAATAGAAATGAAGACCAATACTACTATTTCCCAGCAGGCAATGGGTCAGGCAATCGACTTTAAAGTAGATGCTAATGCAAATCATTCTTTTACAGTAACTAATTCTACGGCTGACAACACTACCCTTAAACATCTAATTGATCAAATAAGCTTTTCATTTGATGGCATGGGACAAAAAAGAAAAGTAGACTCTAAAGATGAGAAAGATCTTAATGGCCAGTTTGGCAAACCCGTGAAAGATCTGCTTGATAAAAAATATGATATAGTTATTGATCCAACGGGAAAAGTGATGATGGCAATTCCTGAAAAAATTCAACTGGCAGAAACAGATAGCCGTATGGCGATTATAACTACCATGCTAAAAGATATAACCGACCTGGTGCAACCACCACAAAAAGGAGCTGCGAGTTTCTTTAAAATACTACCCGAAACTGAAACAGGAAAAGGTGAGCCCTGGACCAATTCTTATGTTAATCAAAGTGGCAAGTTTGATGAAGCATACACTATTAGCGATATTAATGATTCCACGATCGTTGTTGATTTTGCAACCAGCTCCCTCACCGTTAGCAAAGCAGAAATGATGGGCAGTGAGACCACTACTACCATGAATAATAAATCAACCGGTAAAATCATCATCGACCGATTAACCGGTATTATAAAGGAAAAAACAATGACCACAGAATCAAATGGTAATACAGAAGCGTCGTTTGGAACATTGCCTGTTACTTCAAAAACTACGGTAACGATTACAGTAAAGCCGATGAATAATTAACCCAGCTCAACCTGATTTTTCAATAAATCATTCATTTCATCTCTCCTGCGGATAAGATGGGCTTTGCCATCTCTCACCAATACTTCAGCTGGTTTAAATCTTGAGTTATAATTGGATGCCATTTCAAAACCATAGGCTCCTGCGTTAAGAAAAGCAAGATAATCTCCCTCTCTCATTTCATGGAGTTCCCTATTAGCAGCGAAAGTGTCTGTTTCGCAAATATTACCTGTTACAGTATATGATTTTATTTCTCCAGCAGGATTTGAAATATTATGGATGTGATGATACGCATCATACATCATCGGACGTATTAAATGATTAAGGCCACTATCCACTGCAGCAAAAGTTGCAGCTGCTGTTTCTTTCAATACGGTAACCTTTGCCAGCAAATAACCAGATTCACTTACTAAAAATTTTCCGGGCTCAAACCACAGTTGAAATTTTTTGCCGCCAGCAATTGGATGATTATCGAAAGTCTCTTTTATTTTTTGTGCCAGTAAGTTGATGTCTGTTTCTTTTTCGCCGGGTATATACGGCACTTTAAATCCTCCGCCTAAATCAATAACCTCCAACTCCGGGAAATGAGGGATCAATTCAAACAACACTTCAATTCCTTTTACAAACACATCAGCATCTTTTATATCGCTTCCGGTATGTATATGTAAGGTGCGAATGAAAATATTATTATCCTTTACTATTTCTTCGATCTTATTTAATTGCTCGACAGGTATACCAAATTTACTTCCTTCATGCCCGGTAGAAATTTTAAGATTGCCGCCAGCCATAATGTTGGGACGTATCCGTATACCAACCGGGTAACTATGCCCATATTTTTTTCCAAACTTTTCTAAATTGGAAAGGCTGTCAATATTAATATGTACGCCTGCTGCTACAGCTTCTTCAATTTCACTAAAAGCAATTCCGTTGGAAGTATATAAAATATACTGTGGTTCAAACCCTGCATGTAAAGCCAGTCTTACTTCGTTAATAGAACTGCAATCCACATTACATCCGATCTCTTTTATATAGCGGAGGATATTGATATTGGTTAATGCTTTGCTGGCATAGAAAAACTTAGTGTTGAGAATAGAAAATCCGTCAGTCAGTTTTTGATACTGTTCTTTTATTTTTTCCGCATGGTATACATAAAGAGGAGTTCCAAATTCTTTCGCTATTTGTATTAATTGCTCGTTGGATAAATGTGCTGGCATAACTGCGAAGATATTGAAGCAAGGGCAAAAAAATGGTGCAGCAAAAAACCGCACCATACTATATTCCAGATATGTTGAATTAGCTTTCTTCTCCTTCGCCTTGTTCATTGTTTACAATCAATTCGCCGCTATCAGTAACTACCAATGCTTCTGTTTCATTTTCATCCACATCTTCTGGTTTTGCATCTTCAGCATGTACATCTTTCATTACAGTTGGCTCTACTAATTGCTCGGCCAACACTTCTTTTATCTTAGGCAATTCATCAGCAGAGTTAATGCCGAAAT
>CAZXMP010000091.1:0-16839 GCA_964641575.1 uncultured Chitinophaga sp.
GTCACGGTAACAAAGGTATTGTTGCTAAGATCGTTCGTGCAGAAGATATGCCGTTCTTAGAAGATGGAACACCGGTTGATGTTGTGTTGAATCCATTGGGTGTACCAAGTCGTATGAACCTCGGACAGATCTATGAAACTATCCTTGGATGGACTGGCGAAAAATTGGGATTGAAATTCTCTACACCAATTTTCGATGGTGCTTCTGTGGATGAAATAGCCGGATATTGTAAAGATGCCAACATACCAATGTATGGTCACACATACTTGTATGATGGTGAAACAGGAGAAAAATTCCATCAGAAAGCAACGGTGGGTATTATCTATGTTATCAAATTACACCACATGGTGGATGATAAGATGCATGCCCGTTCGATCGGACCATACAGTTTGATTACTCAACAACCGTTGGGTGGTAAGGCTCAGTTTGGAGGTCAGCGTTTTGGAGAGATGGAGGTTTGGGCATTGGAAGCTTATGGTGCATCAAATATTCTTCAGGAATTATTGACACTGAAATCGGATGATATTATTGGCCGTGCAAAAACCTATGAGGCAATTGTAAAAGGCGAAAATATTCCAAGACCAGGTGTACCTGAATCCTTCAATGTATTGGTGCATGAGTTGAGAGGTTTAGGGCTTGATCTGAAATTCGAGTAAGAGAAAGCTTCGAGCTAAGAGTTACGAGCTGCGAGATAAGGTCTCGAAACTCACAACTCGCCACTCGAACTCTTTCAGTTGGTAACAAATTTTAAAAGAAACTAGAAACAATAAATGGCTATGAAAAAAGAGAATCGTCCCAAAGCGGCTTTTTCAAAAATTACCATCGGTCTTGCTTCTCCGGATACCATTCTGGAAAGAAGCTATGGTGAAATATTAAAGCCCGAAACGATCAACTATCGTACGTACAAACCGGAAAGAGATGGTTTGTTCTGCGAAAGAATTTTTGGCCCGGTAAAAGATTATGAGTGTGCTTGCGGCAAGTACAAACGTATCCGTTATAAAGGGATCGTATGTGACCGTTGCGGTGTGGAAGTAACGGAGAAAAAAGTGCGGAGAGAAAGAATGGGTCACATCAAATTGGTGGTACCTGTAGTTCATATCTGGTACTTCAAATCATTGCCAAATAAAATTGGTTACCTGTTAGGCGTTAGTTCTAAGAAATTAGAGACTATCGTTTACTATGAACGTTTTGTTGTAATTCAATCAGGTATCCGTGCAGACAAAGGACAAAATCCTGGTGATCTGTTAACTGAAGAAGAGTATTTGGATATACTTGATACATTGCCAAAAGACAATCAGTATCTACCTGATGATGATCCAAATAAATTCATCGCTAAGATGGGTGCAGAAGCTGTACATGATATGTTACAGCGCATCGATCTTGATCAGTTGTCATTTGATCTGAGAAATGCAGCGGCTACCGAAACTTCGCAACAACGTAAAGCAGATGCTTTAAAGCGTTTGAGTGTAGTAGAAGCTTTCCGTGATGCAAATACAAGAATTAATAACCGTCCTGAATGGATGGTAATGCAATACATTCCGGTTATTCCACCAGAATTGCGTCCGTTAGTGCCGTTGGATGGTGGTCGTTTTGCATCATCTGATCTGAATGATCTTTATCGTCGTGTAATTATTCGTAATAACCGTTTGAAAAGATTGTTAGAGATCAAAGCACCTGAAGTAATCCTTCGTAATGAAAAAAGGATGTTGCAGGAAGCTGTTGACTCCTTGTTTGATAACAGCCGTAAATCAAATGCTGTAAAAGCAGAAGGTGGACGGGCATTGAAATCATTGAGTGATGTATTGAAAGGTAAACAAGGTCGTTTCCGTCAGAACTTGCTTGGTAAAAGGGTTGACTATTCTGGTCGTTCTGTTATCGTGGTAGGTCCTGAATTGAAATTGCATGAGTGTGGTTTACCAAAAGATATGGGGGCGGAATTATTCAAACCTTTTATCATTCGTAAATTAATTGAAAGAGGTATCGTAAAAACAGTGAAGTCTGCAAGGAAACTGGTAGACAAAAAGGAAGCTGTGGTTTGGGATATCTTAGAAAATATATTGAAAGGGCATCCGATCATGTTGAACCGTGCCCCAACACTTCACCGTTTATCAATCCAGGCTTTCCAACCTAAATTGATAGAAGGTAAAGCGATACAACTTCACCCATTGGTATGTTCTGCGTTCAACGCCGACTTTGATGGTGACCAAATGGCTGTGCATGTACCATTGAGCCATGCTGCTATCCTGGAAGCCCAATTGTTGATGCTTGCATCACATAACATTCTTAACCCACAGAACGGTACGCCGATCACTCTTCCTTCTCAGGACATGGTATTGGGTCTGTACTATATTACCAAAGGGAAAAGAACCAATGCAACTGAAACAGTAAGAGGTGAAGGCAAGGCATTCTACTCATCTGAAGAAGTATTGATTG
Source organism: uncultured Chitinophaga sp. (assembly GCA_964641575.1). Taxonomy (GTDB): domain Bacteria; phylum Bacteroidota; class Bacteroidia; order Chitinophagales; family Chitinophagaceae; genus JJ008. Next base: position 2,434 of record CAZXMP010000091.1, read on the forward strand.
CTTATAACGAAGGTGTGATTGATATGCATGCCTGGATTAAAGTAAAAACAAACATCCGCAATGCTGATGGTTTACTGGAGCATAAATTAATTGAAACAACTGTTGGTCGTGTAATATTTAACCAACACGTACCGGCTGAGGTTGGTTTTGTAAATACATTATTGACCAAGAAGAATCTTCGTGAGATCATTGGTGATATCATTAAAATTACCAACGTTCCAAAAACAGCGAAGTTCCTGGATGATATTAAAACCTTAGGATTCCGTACGGCGTTTCAGGGTGGATTATCCTTCAGTATTAATGACCTTATTATACCGGATATAAAAGAAGAATTACTTGACAACGCTAAGGTTGAAGTAGATGAAGTATGGGATAGTTATAACATGGGTCTTATTACTAACAATGAACGTTATAACCAGATCGTTGACATCTGGAGCCGTGTGGATACAAGAATTACTGAAACATTGATCCGTGAGTTAGCAGCCGATAAACAAGGTTTCAACTCTGTTTATATGATGCTTGATTCTGGAGCAAGAGGTTCTAAGCAGCAGATCAAACAGTTGGCTGGTATCAGAGGATTGATGGCAAAGCCAAGAAAATCTGGTTCTACAGGTTCTGAGATCATTGAGAATCCAATTCTTTCCAACTTTAAAGGTGGATTGAACGTATTGGATTACTTTATCTCTACCCACGGTGCTAGAAAAGGTCTGGCGGATACGGCGCTTAAAACAGCGGATGCAGGTTACCTGACCCGTCGTTTAGTTGACGTATCACAGGATATGGTTATTACAGAGGAAGATTGTGGTACACTTCGTGGTATTGCAACTTCAGCATTAAAAGATAACGAAGACGTAATTGAACCATTGAGTGATAGAATAGCTGGACGTACTTCATTGCATGATGTATTTGATCCTGTTAGTGAGCAATTATTGGTTTCAGGTGGTGATGAAATTACTGTAGATATTTCAAGGAAAATTGAAGAAGCTGGAATTGAAACAGTAGAAATTCGTTCTGTATTGACTTGTGAAAGCAAACGTGGTGTTTGTGTGAAATGTTATGGTAAGAACCTTGCTTCAGGCAATATTGCACAAAGAGGTGATGCTGTTGGGATCATCGCAGCGCAATCAATTGGTGAGCCGGGTACACAGCTTACACTTCGTACATTCCACGTAGGTGGTGTAGCAGGTTCTGCTTCGGTTGAATCTACCTTAGCTGCTAAGTTTGATGGTACTATACAGTTTGATGGATTACGTACCGTTATCATTGAAAATAAAGATGGCGCTAAAGCACAAATCGTAATCGGACGTACTGGTGAGGTTCGTATCATCGATACCAAGAATGATCGTTTATTGATCACTAATAACATTCCTTATGGTGCTACCTTGAATGTGAAGGATGGCCAGAAGATAAATAAAGGTGATGTTCTTTGCACATGGGATCCGTTCAACAACGTAATCATGGCAGAGATAAACGGTACGGTGAAGTTTGATAACGTTATCGAAGGCGTTACCTACCGTGAAGAGGCGGATGAGCAAACTGGTCACCGTGAGAAAGTGGTTATCGAAACAAGAGATAAAACGAAGATACCTTCCATATTAGTTGAAGGAAAGGATAAAAAATCGTACAACTTACCTACCGGAAGCCATATCATTATGGAAGAAGGCGAAGAAGTGAGAGCAGGTCAGGTAATTGTTAAGATTCCAAGAGTACTTGGTAAGTTGAGAGATATTACCGGTGGTCTTCCTCGTGTAACTGAATTGTTCGAAGCAAGAAACCCAAGCAATCCTGCTGTAGTTTCTGAAATTGACGGTGTAGTTATGATGGGTGCAATCAAAAGAGGTAACCGTGAAATTATCATTGAAGCAAAAGATGGTGTACAGAAAAAATATCTTGTTCCATTAACAAGACAGATTTTGGCACAGGATGGGGACTTTGTAAAAGCAGGTGTTCCATTAAGTGATGGACAAATTGCTCCATTTGATATTCTTTCAATTAAGGGCCCATTTGCAGTACAAGAGTATGTGGTGAATGAGATCCAGGAGGTTTATCGTTTACAAGGTGTGAAGATCAATGATAAACACATTGAGTGTATCGTTCGCCAGATGATGCGTAAAGTAAACATCGTTGATCCGGGAGATACAAGATTCCTGGAAGATGATTTAACTGATAAGTTTGAATTTGTAGAAGAGAACGATTTCATTTATGATAAGAAGGTTGTAACAGAAATCGGCGATAGTACTAAACTTCGTGCAGGTCAGATTGTAACACTGCGTGAAGTAAGAGAAGAGAATTCAATCCTTCGTCGTAACGACAAGAAGCTGGTTGAATTCCGTGATGCAAAACCTGCTACTTCTTCTCCGACGTTGTTGGGTATCACTAAAGCTTCCTTAGGTGTACCAAGCTGGATCTCAGCGGCGTCATTCCAGGAAACTACTAAAGTGTTGTCTTCAGCGGCTATCAATGGTAAAACAGATGATATGCTTGGATTGAAAGAGAATGTAATTACTGGTCATCCGATACCTGCTGGTACTGGTTTGAGAGAGTTTGAGAACATGATCGTAGGAAGCAAGGAAGAATACGAGTTGCTGCAAAGCACCCGTGAGGCGATGGCTTTTGACGAAGAAGAATAATCATGGATTTTCGCTTAAAAAGTGATTAAAACTATTACAAGGAGCAAGGATTTTTCTTGCTCCTTTTTTATTATAACATTGGCTGTTAAGTCTTTCCTAAAGTGGACTGAATGCTTATATTTGCCACCCTAATCATACTTAATTTGCAAAAAAAGAACTGAATGAAAAACGGATTATTAATTTGGAATGTGCTTTTGAGCCTTGTTGCCGGTTATCTTCTTATTATGCATTTCAGTTCCGGAAAAGGGAATAAAGCAAGTGCAAAAAACCCAGGGTCTGATTCATCCGTATCAAATGGACAATTTAAAATTGCCTATTTTGAAATGGACTCCGTAGCAGCCAACTTTGATATGGTAAAAGAGGTGAAGGATGAATTAAGCAAAAAAGAGCAGGTTATAAATCAAGAAATAGATAGACTTACCAAGAATCTGCAACAAAAATTTAATTACTACCAAAACCAGGCTCAGTCCGGAAGTCTTAGTGAAGCACAATCACAGGTAGCAAGTGAAGAAATGAAAAAGCTGGATGACCAGCTGAAATTAAGAAAACAACAGCTTGATCAGGAGTACAGTGACTTTATGGTGAGAAGACAGAATGATATCAAAACAAAAATTGAAGGATTTTTAAAAGAGTATAATCAAACAAAAGACTACTCATATATCGTTTCTTATGAGCAAGGTCTTTTTTATTACCGGGATACAGCATATAACATTACAGCAGATGTGGTGAAAGGATTAAATCAATTACACAAGCCGAAGAAAAATTAAATCGAAAAATAGTAGAAACGTCCTGCCTCACGCAGGACGTTTTCTTTTGTTCAAAAAATAATCCCTTATTTTGAGGTATGGAAGATTTCAAAAAACTATTTGATTCTTTTTCGAAACTAAAAATTGGTGTTATTGGCGATGTAATGCTTGACACTTATATGTGGGGCAAAGTGGATCGGATTTCACCGGAAGCTCCTGTGCCAGTTGTTTCTCTGAATAACAAAGAGTATAGAATAGGTGGTGCAGGTAATGTGGCATTAAATTGCAAATCACTCGGAGCCGACGTTTTTGTTTTATCTGTTGCCGGTAATGATGCTGAAGGAGAGTTACTCGATGAGTTGTTTTCGACTAATGGTATTAATACTGATTATTTAATAAAAAGTTCAGAACGAATTACAACGAGTAAGACCCGTATCATTAGCCGAAATCAACAGATGATGCGGTTAGATGCAGAAGTTACCAATGATCTCACTGGTAAGGATGAAAAGCTATTGCTGGATATTGTAAAAGATTTTATTGCATCCCAACAACCAGATATTATCATTTTTGAGGATTATAATAAAGGAGTGCTGACAAAAAAAATTATCGAGGAAGTAATTGCTTTATGTAAAAAATCAAATGTAATTACAGCAGTAGACCCAAAACGAAAGAATTTTTTTTCCTATCAGAACACAGATATTTTTAAACCTAATCTTAAAGAAGTTAAAGAAGGTTTGAACCTTCTTTTCGATAAGGTAAATTTGCCTTTGCTACAGGATATTCATATGGAGTTACAAAAGTTGTTGCAGCATAAAATCTCTTTTATTACACTTTCCGAAAAAGGAGTTTTTTATCAGCAGGATAAACACTCCAGCATCATTCCTTCACATTTCAGAAATATTGCAGATGTATCTGGTGCCGGCGATACGGTAATTGCTGTAGCCTCAATGGTATATGCAGCCACAAAAAATATTCACTTAATGGCCGAAGTTGCAAATATTGCGGGAGGCTTAGTTTGTGAAGAAGTAGGAACTGTAACTATCTCTAAGGAGAAATTATTACATGAGTGTGAACTATTGCTTTCCTGATTCTTTTTCCATTTTGGATATTGATTTATTAATAGTGTCCTCAAAGTTTACAAACACATCAAAAAATATTTTTGCTACCACGAATATTAAAATAAAGACCTTTCCTAATCCGAAATTAAGGAACATACTTCCCAGGATTACTGTAAACTGTTGAATAAATATTCTTCCATAGGGCTGAAACATTAAATTCATCATCGAAATCTTTTTGTACTCCCCGGTTGCAACAAAAGGAATAAAGTTCTTTGCCAAATGTCCAACACCTAAACTCATAAGCATAATCCCGACATCTTTAGTGATGTATTCATACCAATGAAAGAAAAAGTGCATCATACCTTTACCAGGAGGTGTGATGCCTGCTGATTGAGAGAAGATGGTTGTTTGTACTAGTGCAAAAATGCCAAAGTGCATAATAAAAAAAAGAATAAAGAAAAGCCCGGATACTTGTGAAGAACTTCCCCTGTTGTGCCAGGTATCTTTTTTTCGAAATGCAGTTACTATAAGCATTTTTAATACTGTCAACACCCCGATCATCAATGTTTCTAATGCATATACAATAAATGCCTCTACGGCACTCCAGTTTAAGAACCAAACTCCATAAATTGGAACCAGGTTGGCGATTATGAGAATAATATCACCTTGAGTAAGCTTTCTTTTTGGGAATTGCACGGCTTTAATTTTAATAGGGCCTAAATTAACTAATTTCGTCTTTTAAGTAATATCCATTTACACGTATGTCCAAATACACTTTGGTAATTCATGGCGGAGCAGGAACAATCCTTAAAACGGATATGACAGATGAGAAAGAGCTTGCTTATCATACAGCTCTTCAAGATGCTCTTGATAAAGGAAGTGAAGTATTAGCAAAAGGCGGCACAGCTATTGAAGCAGTTCGGGCTTCTACTGTTTCATTAGAAGACAATATCCTTTTTAATGCAGGTCGTGGTTCTGTTTTTGGTAAAGATGGAAGGCAGGAAATGGATGCTTCCATTATGGATGGAAAAACAACAATGGCTGGTGCGGTTAGTGCTGTACAACATATTCGTAACCCGGTGGAATTAGCACATGCAATCATGACCAAGAGCCAACATGTAATGTTGAATGGGAAAGGGGCTTATGATTTTGCGGTACTGAATGGATTGAAAACGGAACCCGATGAATATTTTTTCTCAGAGTTTCGGTATGATCAATGGAAGCAAATGCAGGGCTCAGATAAAGCTGCATTAGATCATAATGTAATAGTTAAAGACAAGAAATTTGGAACAGTTGGAGCAGTGGCACTAGACGTGCATGGCAATATTGCCGCAGCTACCAGTACCGGTGGAATGACCAATAAACAATTTGGAAGAGTAGGAGATAGCCCTATAATCGGAGCTGGTACTTATGCCAACAATAAAACCTGTGCTATCAGTTGCACCGGGCATGGAGAACCTTTCATCCGTGCAGTTACTGCCTATGATGTTAGTTGTCTGATGGAATACAAAGGGCTTTCTTTAGAAGAAGCCATGAATATTGTGGTGCATGATAAATTGATGAAGATTGATGGCGAAGGAGGAATGATAGGTGTAGATGCCAATGGAAATGCAGCAATGGTTTTTAATAGTGAAGGGATGTATAGAGGAATGAGGAACGGTAATGGAAAAAATGAAGTGAAGATTTATAAGTAAATAGCTAATGAAAAAATATGCCATAATAGTTGCAGGAGGTTCTGGAACAAGAATGGAAAGTAATCTTCCAAAACAATTCATGTTGTTAAAGGATAAACCTGTACTTTATTATACGTTGAAGATTTTTTTGGAAGCATATAAAGATTTGCAGATAATACTTGTATTGCCAGTTGATTACACGGCTATGGGCCAGGAAATAATCGATGCTTATTTCGATAAAGATAGAATACGAATTACGGCAGGTGGCGACACCCGTTTTCAATCTGTAAAAAATGGATTGGCATTGGTAGAAGATGAGTCTATCATATTTGTGCATGATGGGGTTCGTTGTTTGTTGACAAAAGAATTAATTCATCGCTGTTATACACAGGCTGTAGAAACAGGTACTGCAATTCCTGCTATTGCATCAAAAGACAGCATCCGGCTAATTACAGAAGAAGGAAGTGATGCTTTTGATAGAAATAAAGTAATGCTGATACAAACACCTCAAACCTTTCATAGCAAAATATTACTACCAGCTTTTCAAATTGATTACAAAGATAAATTTACCGATGAGGCGACTGTGGCAGAAGCATACGGAATGAAAGTTTCACTGGTAGAAGGGGAAGAGAATAATATCAAGATCACAAGGCCAATTGATTTATTGTTTGCTGAGAGTATTGTCAGTAGTCATTAGTGAGAAATTTCAAATTAGGAGGGGTCGGCTTCGAACTCCGAACTTCGAACTCCGTACTCATCTCTTCAGCCATTTCAAATAAAAAGGAAGCCGGTTAATTTTTACTGCAGGGTACACTTCATGCTCAGCTCCAAAGCTGCTATAGAAAAATGCAAGACTTGAAATATCGGAGCCTTCAAAATCCAACACCATTTCTTTACCAGTATTGTCTCTTATAAAAGCATCAATTAAAAAATGCGATGCGCCGATTGTTTTTCCATTCGGATGATTGCCTACCAAAATATAATAGGCCCGGTTGTGAGAAAAGAAAAAAACACAGGAAGCAAGCAATTCATTATTTAATTGAATGCCATAAGTAACCGCCATTTTTTTCTCCTGTAATGAGTGATACAATTTACGAAAGCGATTGATGTTGTCTGTTGATTCATTGTTTTGTGCTTTCATCTGTTGTACAGCCAGCGTAATCACTTCTTCTACATCAAAAAATTTTTTAATGATACAGCCAAGCTGTTCGGCTTTTTTAATATTTCTTCGAATGTTTTCCCGGTAATTGTTAAATAGAGTTTGATATGACTTGTTCAAATCCAACACATAATTGCTTCTGTGAATGGAGAAACCTGTAGGGGTACCAAAAATATTTTTACTATTCATCGAAATTTCAATCAATCGAAAAGAAGTAGGAATTTCCTGGATAAAATTCTCAACCAGTTCTTCTGTAATACTGTTTCCAAAAACACCCAGTTGCGCAACTAAAAAAGGCTGATACAAATAGTTAATGCCGTACTTACTATTCCAGGTTAATGGCATCACTGCTTCATAGTCGTTTAATACCAAAGCATCCCAATGCTTTGCCATAGTATCTAAGTAAAACGAGTAGGCATAAATAAGGCCGTTACCTGCCTTGCTGATACAGTTATCCCATTTAACCTTATCAATTTTCCGGTTAGTAACATATTGTATTTGCTGCGGCTCACTCATCAGAAAGCAAAGTTGCGGTCTATTTTCCGTAGACTAAAATTGGAGATATCAATGGAGAAGGAAATCTTTTTCCAGAATCTTCCTTTTTCCGGGATGGTTGATTGTATATAATCTTTGAATACGCTGCTGTAAACAAGCGGCATGTATATGTTTACGGTTTCTTTGAATAAGGGGATATGTAATCCCGCATCAAAAATAAAGCGGTCTAGTTCTGTACCTTGTTTCCATGCTTCTGCATAAGTTCCAATATCAAAAAATAGTTTCAAAGGAATTTTTATAGGCAAAAGCTCTAAGGGGTTTATGCCAGCAGGAATAGTGGTGCTGAAGTTAGCCGCTATCAACCAATCATCAGTTCTGCCAACCTTATCGGCGAGCAAATCGGTTCTTACTTTAAAAGCTCCATCCCTCACCATTATTTGCTGACTGGCAGTTCCTTCAAATTTATTACGGCCAACAAAGTAATCGCTGTAGGTATAGTCTTCATAGCCGTTTGCACCTGTCATGTTTAGATGATAACGGTCTGTTGCAAATTGTTTAGTAAATGTTTTGCTGCTGGTATAAAAGAATTTTCCGGCAAACAAACGAACATCCAACCCTCCTTTTTTAGGATAGTTGAAAAAATATTTTCCTGTAAATGCAGTTCGAACAAAATCCTCACCCTGTTCTATTTTTAATTCACCACGATAAGGATATAATACCCGGTTGTTTTCTACTACAAATTGTAGTTGGTTGAGTGTTCTGTTTTCGTTGATGGTTCTGTATTTATTGCTAATAGTAGTATCAGGGCCTGGTTGAGTTATAACAGTGTCACGATAAAAGCGAAGAGCTTCTTCGCCAATCAAAAAAGTTTTAAACTGTATAAAACGGGTTAGGGTACTGCGTGGGTTTTTCTCTTGCAACGTAAACTTGAAACCCGGAACTATCTTGTGAAAGCTAAAATAGTTTTTGTTGCCATCACTATCTGTAAACTCATCCATCGTAAAAGTGGAGCCGCTAATACCAAGTTCAACTTTCTTGAAAATGTTATTCGGGTATAAATTATATTTCACCATACCAAGCCCAGTTATTGTTTTTGCACCTGTAGAGTACATTGGTGCAAGAAAGAACTCGAAATTGGATGGAGGTAGTTTTACATTGGTAATAAAAGCGCCGGGCATGATTTTATCATAACTATTTATTCCAATCAAAGGGCCAAAGACAAGTAGATTTTTTGTGGGTTTTTTTCCAAATGCTGCCAACTTTTTTATACTAAATATAGAGGCAACAGTAGTGCCGGTTCGTTGCTGAGTTGGGAGTATTCCTTTTTTGTTTAAGTAAGAAAATTCAGTATCTAAATTTTTGCCAACACTTTCTTCTATTGATCTTTTAAAATCTTCCGGTTGAGGGTGTTTAAATTTCCAGCGGTTGTAATAATCCTGCATGGCTTTATTAAAAGCGGAAGTGCCAACTTGCGATTCGAGGTAACGAAGCCATTCAGCCGTTTTGTAATAAGCTGTAAGGGCATAATTGATGTAGCTATATTTTTCTGCTGGTAACTCAATTGGCTGATCCGTTTTTGTCATTGCTTTTGTTTCAAAGGTCAGTTGCTCTAATTTGGATTGTTCTCCATACTTTGCTTTTTTATAGCTGGCATCGTAATAACTGTTAATGCCTTCATCCATCCAGGGATGTTTTCTTTCATTGCTGCCTAAAATTCCGGAGAACCAATTGTGACCTATTTCATGTGCTATAACAACGTCCAGTGCTTTTTCATCATTCGTTGGTGAAATGGAAGTGATGGTTGGGTATTCCATGCCACCTCCAAGGTTATCCGGACCTTGCACTACACTTACAATAGAATATTGATACTCACCAACCAAATTTGAATAATGACGGATGGCATCTTTTGCGTTAGCCACAGTAACCGACCACATTTTTTTATGTTTTGGAGTATAGAAAGTAAAAACATCAACTATTTTTCCGGATGCTAATTGACAGCTATCATAGTTTACTATATATCGTTTATCAGCAAACCAGGCAAAATCATGAACATTGTTTTGGCGGTATTGAAGTGTTTTAGTTTTAGTAGCTGATTGGGGAAAAAGCTGCAAAGTTGTTTTGGTTTGGCCGTACGCATTTTTCTCTTTGCCAGTAACAGGCTCCCAACTGTAATTACCTCTTGTTTTCAACCATTCTTTTTCTTGAACATTTTGTAGTTCGCCTGTTGCCGCTACCACATAATTTTCAGGAAGGGTAATGCTAACATCAAATTGTCCGAACTCACTATAAAATTCTCCCTGCTCAAGATAGGTCATCGGATGCCAGCCATTTTTATCGTATGCGGCAGGTTTAGGAAACCATTGGGTGATTTGATAACTCTGTCCATCATGTCCGCCTCTGGAAAAATTAAAAGGAAGCTTTACATGAAATGGTGTGGTGATTATTGTTTTCTCGCCGGGTAATAAAGGAGAAGGCAACACCAACTTTATAATATCAATATGGTTAGGATGATCTTCAATCGTTGCGGTTATATTATTTACTTTAAACTCCAACCGGTTGATATATCCTTTATCTTCTTTATTCGAAAAATAAAATTTAGTGCTGCCATTTTCCAAAGCCTGGTCAGTATAAGCCGTTTTATCATTCTTGTGTGCATTGGGCCAGATATGAAACCATATAAATCGTAATGTGTCGGGAGAGTTGTTGATGTACTCAATTTTTTCAAATCCTGTTAATGTATGTTCTTGGTCATTCAAAGAAACATCAATAGTGTAGTTGACTTGTTGCTGCCAATATTGAGAGAATGCAGTGAATTTTGCGGCTGGAATCAAAAGCAGTAAGAAAATGAATTTTCTCAAAGGTTGGAGTTTTCTCAAAAGTAAAATCAAAATTCTGCAATCCCCGCCTGACCTCAATAAATATTTTGATAGTCGGGCAGGAAAAATCTAAAATTCCTTATTTCCCCTTCCCTTTAAAAATGATCCGCAGTGTATGAATCATTATTTTAAAATCAAGAGCCAGTGAAATATTTTCAATATACAGCAGGTCGAATTTGCTTCGTTCTACCATTTCTTCTACATTTTCTGCATAGCCAAACTGCACCATACCCCAACTGGTAAGACCGGGCTTTACTTTTAGCAGGTATTTATAAAAAGGATTACGGGCAATGATCTGGTCAATATAAAATCGCCGTTCGGCTCTCGGGCCTACCAAACTCATTTCACCAATTAATATATTCCAGAGTTGTGGTAACTCATCCAGTCTCCATTTCCGCATCGTTTTACCCCATTTGGTAATACGGGGGTCGTTTTCAGAAGAAAGAGCCGGGCCATCTTTTTCTGCATCCTGTACCATAGACCGGAATTTATACATGATGAATGGCTTGCCTTTATAGCCAATCCTTTCCTGAGGAAATAATACAGATCCCTTTGAAGATAATTTTACCCGTATGGCAATGTATAAAATCAAAGGGGAAAGAATAATACTACCGAATAGCGCAACAGCGATATCGATTAACCGTTTTATATTTTGTTGCCATTCCGGCATTAGCCCCGTTTGTAAATCAATAAGGGCAGCACCCATTACACTGCTCGTTTTTACAGAACCGGAAAGAATATCCAATGTATTGGGTTGTATTTTAATTTCTACATCTTTTTCACTCAGGCGATTGATAATGCTTTCCAATAGCGGCTGTTCTGTTTTTTCCAATGCAAGCACTACTAATTCAATATTGCTGCTTTCAATGATTGTTTCAATATCATCTGCTGTACCAAGCTTAGGAATTAATTTATGAATGCCATTTTTACCATTGTTGTCAGTGGTTAAAAAACCTGTGTATCGATAACCACCATCATGTAAACTTTTTGTTGTTTCCTTATATACACGAATAGCATTTTCCTGGCTGCCTATCATTAGCGTATTAAAGAAAACTTTTCCATTCAGCAACTGTCTTTTCATTCTGTTAAGAATAATCCAGCGGGCCATAAAAGTAAAAATAAAATGCAGTCCGAATACACAGAGAAAAGCGATATAGTAATACGAGTAATCGTTTTTTACATCATCCAATAAAAGTGCAAAGAAGATTACGATGCATCCTATAAGGCTGCAAACAAAAGTACTGGTGAATTCAAACAATCTCGATTTTTTGTACAAATGGCGGTAAGAGCCAACAATTGTGTACAGTATCAACCATCCTACTGGAATGAAAAAAATGCCGTACCAAAAATTATTATCCGTTTGTAGCTGACCTTTTTCTATTACCGGCTGATCAAGCAATGCTCTGCGAGCAAAAAAGAAACAAGCCCATGCCAGTGCTGCACTGATAAAATCAGCTATCGCATACCAGGCGATGGATATTTTTTTGCCGGAGCTCATCCGTGGGTAATAACATTATTGCCAATCTTCTCCAGTATCTGGTGGGCCACATCCATAGCAGACAGGCCATCCATTTCAGACACAACTGTTTTTGTATTGTTGAGAATAGCATCTCTAAACTCCTCCAGCTCTTTCTTAATAGCATTTACTTCCGGCACAATCGGATTGGCCATGGCAATAGTTTTTTTACCTGTAGGAGTTTCAATATCAAATGCAAATACGTTAGAATCTTGCGGCTCTTTCAGTTTAATGATTTCTGTTTTCTTATTCAGAAAATCAATGCCGATATAAGAATCTTTTTGGAAGAGACGGATCTTTCTCATCTTCTTCATAGAAATACGGCTGGAGGTAAGATTGGCTACACAGCCATTATCAAATTCTATACGTACGTTAGCAATGTCCGGTGTTTCTGTCATTACTCCAACACCACTGGCAGAAATAGTTTTTACATCGCTTTTTACAATGCTTAAAATAATATCAATGTCATGTATCATCAGATCCAATATCACACTTACTTCTGTACCCCTTGGGTTGAATTGTGCCAAACGATGCACTTCAATGAACATCGGATTTAACGGCATATCTTTTATAGCCAAAAAGGCAGGGTTGAATCTTTCTACATGCCCCACCTGGAATTTAATGCCCGATTCTTTTACAAACTTTACCAGTTGTCTTGCTTCATCCATTGTATTAGCCAGCGGTTTTTCTACAAAAACATGCTTGCCTTTTTTGATGGCTTTCTCGCACCATTGAAAATGAAAATTGGTTGGAGCAACTACATCGATGGCATCGCAGGCATTGATGAGTTCATCGGCGTCGAGAAAGCAGGGGAGCTGATATTTATCAGATACTTCTTTTGCAGTGTCATCATGCGGGTCGTAAAAACCAACTATTTCCACGCCAGCTATTTCTTTCCAGTTGTTGAGATGGAATTTTCCTAAATGACCTACACCAATAACGCCGATCTTGAGCATAACAATTTATTAATGCTCAAAGATAAAGATTGGCAAATGGAGTGGGGATTGAGTTTTAAACAATGGTGGATTAGTCTAAAACAACCGATCTGTCCACATACGAAGGATGGTAAATGAAAAGGCAAGTACCTTCTTTGATCGTATTGATGATGGGGCGGTTCAATTGTACTGGTACAGCAGGGCAACCGTGGCTGCGGCCAATAAAACCCCGGGCATTTACAAAAGCATCTGAAACATATTCGGCGCCGTGGATTACAATGCCTCTTTCATAGGCTTTATCATTGATGCCTCTTTCTACACCTTCCAACTTTAAAGAGTAGCCGTTCTTTCCCTGGTAGGTTTCCCGGGTAATGTAAAAACCAGGACTGCTTTTAAAAGATTCGTTTTGATTAGAGAATGAGCTGGCTATTTCCTGCCCGGTATTTCTGCCATGTGCCACCAACGTATTGAAGAGAACTTTATAATTATTCAAATCAATAATGAATAATCTTTTCTTGCCGCTTGGTTGGCTAAAGTCAATAATAGAAATTATGGATTGATTAAAAAGCTTGCCTTCAGCAATTAATGTTTCCATTCCTTTTTTGGCATAATCGTATGCTTCCTTACTCAAACCCTTTAAGTTCAAATGCAAACTATCGTACACCGATTTTAAAAAAGGCGTGGGTGTTGTAATAGCCTCTACTGTAGTTTTTGTAGTAGAATCTGATGGCGGCGTATAAAATAATTTATTTGCTGCCGCTGATTTTGCAAATGCTGCCGGTAGATGCAGCAACGCAATAAATATAGAAGAGATGTAAAAATAGAAACCTTTAACCTTGTTTTTCATAGCTACACGTTTAACCAATAACCGTACCCTTTAGACGCCTTAAGGGCTTTTTTATTGCAGAAAATGACTTAACCCCAATCAATAAAAAAACCCGTCAGAAATTTCTTTCTCAACGGGCAGTTTTTTGGGTTTTTAGCTGAAATAAAATCACAATAAATCAACTTTTCTTCTTGATGCGGACCGGACGGGACTCGAACCCGCGACCTCCGCCGTGACAGGGCGGCATTCTAACCAACTGAACTACCGATCCGTTTCCTTGGAATGATTCGTAAGCCGATCCATTTTTCAGGACGGCAAAGATAGCCACGCAATCTTTTTCAGCCAAATGTTTTTCTATTATTTATCCACTGACAATCAACCTTTCCGGAGAAAAATTCCCATTATTATATAATCCTTAATTTAGCCGCACATTTTAGAACCTATGCCAACCGACGCTAACCGACAATTTCTCGATTTCGAAAAGCCCATCAA
>CAZXMP010000092.1:0-15978 GCA_964641575.1 uncultured Chitinophaga sp.
AATCCCGGCTAAAGAAAAACCTATAAAGAAAAATGATGAGCTGCTGGAACTTGAAATAAAAGTAGTTCCTGATATTGTTGCAGAAGAGGAAGCTGCATCGGTTGTTGAAAATCTGCCTCCCTACGAGCCTACACTGGATCTGCGGGATTATAAATATCCAACACTTACCTTACTGGAAACACACGGTAGTGAAAAAATTATCCAGGATGCTGGTGAATTGGAAAATAACAAGAACCAGATTATCAGTACCCTCCGCAATTACTCTATTGAGATACAAAAAATAAGTGCCACGGTTGGGCCTACAGTCACACTCTATGAAATTGTACCTGCAGCAGGTGTTCGTATCTCAAAAATCAAGAACCTGGAAGATGATATTGCATTAAGTCTTGCTGCTTTGGGCATTCGAATCATCGCACCTATACCCGGCAAGGGAACCATAGGTATTGAAGTGCCGAATGTGAGAAAGACGGTGGTGAGTATGAAAACATTGCTGGCCTCTGAAAAATTTCAAAATAATAATTTCAGTCTCCCCATTGCTATTGGTAAGAAGATCGACAACGAAAATTTCATAGTTGATCTGGCAAGTATGCCGCATTTGTTGATGGCGGGTGCCACGGGGCAGGGTAAATCGGTTGGATTGAATGCAATTCTTGTTTCATTGCTTTACAAGAAGCATCCATCACAAATGAAATTTGTATTGATCGATCCGAAAAAAGTGGAGTTGAGTATTTACCGCCAGATAGAAAAGCATTTCCTGGCCAAATTACCGGGAGAAGAAGATGCAATTATTACTGACACCAAAAAAGTGGTTCATACACTCAATGCCTTATGTATTGAAATGGACAACCGGTATGATTTGTTGAAAGAAGCGGGTGCCAGAAATATTAAAGAGTACAACGAGAAATTCACCAAACGTAAACTGAATCCACAAAAGGGACATCAATATTTACCATTCATTGTTTTAGTAATAGATGAGTTTGCAGATCTTATCATGACGGCAGGCAAAGAAGTGGAAATGCCGATTGCCCGTTTGGCACAGTTGGCGAGAGCTATTGGTATCCATCTTATCATTGCTACACAGCGACCGTCGGTTAATATCATCACCGGTACCATTAAAGCTAATTTTCCGGCCCGTATCGCATTTAAAGTGTCGAGTAAAATTGATTCCAGAACCATTTTAGATACCGGTGGTGCAGAACAATTGATCGGAAAAGGGGATATGCTGATTTCCCACAATGGTGAAGTAACCCGTTTGCAATGTGCATTTGTTGACACACCTGAAGTGGAACAAATTGTTGAATATATTGGCGACCAAAGAGGTTATCCACAAGCATTCTTATTGCCGGAATATATTGATGAGAAAGAACTGGAGGGAAAGGATTTTGATATGCAGGACAGGGATACGTTATTTGAAGATGCGGCAAGATTGATCGTTCAAAATCAAGTGGGTTCAACTTCACTTTTACAGCGCCGGATGAAACTCGGCTATAACAGGGCTGGCCGGTTAATGGATCAATTGGAAGCCGCCGGGATTGTAGGGCCTAACCAGGGCAGCAAAGCAAGGGATGTGATCATTAAAACCGAAATGGAATTGCAACAACATTTGGACGCATTAGGTTAGATCATAATCCGTTACCGGGTTGTTAAGAAAAAAATGCAAATGCAACCCGGTATGGTGATTGCCTATCCTACACTGTGCTGCTAAGCCTTAGCCTAGTAGTATTTATTTTATTCAATTATCTTTGCCCGCCCGGATGAAACCGTTCGGACGGGTGCCGCTCCAAATGGGCACCACACAAAACAATAACGATGAAGAAATTGTACCTATTAGTCCCGATGATTGCTGTTTCAATGTTCGCACTTGCACAAGCAAGCGATGCAGCCGCAAAAGCCATTTTGGATGGTGTGAGCACTAAATTCAAAACATTTACTACCGTTCAGGCTGGGTTTACGTATAAAGTGGAAAATGCTTCTGGCAAAGCCCTTTCTACTAAAACCGGTACTATCTTGATGAAGGGAACGAAATACCGGGTAAGTTTTAGCGGTCAGGAAATTTTTTGCAACGGTACCACCATCTGGAATTATGACAAGGCCGCCAATGAAGTAACCATCAGTAAATTGGATGCCTCAAGTGGCATGATCACTCCCCAAAAATTATTTACTAATTTCTACGATAAAGATTTTCGTTACATCTTAAATGGTGAAAAGAAAGTGGGGACTAAAACAGTACAGGAAATAGAAATGACTCCCCTTGATAAAAGCAAACCTTTCCATAAAGTATATGTGCAGGTAGATAAAACGGCTAAAACAATTTACAGTACTAAAGTGTTGGAGAATGCAGGCAACCGTTATACATATACTGTAAGTACAATGAAAACAAATGTAGCATTAGCAGATACACAATTTACATTCGATAAAGCAAAGTATCCTGGGGTAGAAGAGATTGATTTACGATAAAGCCCTCTGTCTCCCTGAAGGGAGGACTTAGGTCAATGAACCAATTACTATTAGAATTTTTCTGAAAGTAATTGGTTTTATTTTTTTAGCCAGCTTATTGCTACTATCATCGTCTGTTGTGTCACTCATTTCATCTTTCTGTTAGCTACTCACCATTTTGCATAGTTCACTAAAGGTTTGCAATATCATTCCTGCAAGAAGTGATTATTTGAACCACCCCTTTAGGGGAATAGTAAACCTACACTTAAAGACTATAATCAGGTGTTGCTTTTCTCAATTTTATCAACTCAACCAACAACCCTTCCAGCAAATCTAATTGCAGCATGTTGGCTCCATCGCTCAATGCTTTAGATGGATTTGGATGTGTTTCAATAAACAAGCCATCAACACCAGTTGCAATAGCAGCTTTAGCAATAGTGCCAATCAATTGCGGATTGCCACCAGTAACACCACTTGTTTGATTGGGTTGTTGCAAGGCATGTGTAACATCCATTACTACCGGTACACCATGCGCCTTCATCGCAGGGATATTTCTATAATCAACTACCAGGTCCTGGTATCCGAATGTTGTTCCTCTTTCCGTAAGCATCACTTTATCATTACCGGCTTTCCTGATTTTGTCAACTGCGAATTTCATGGCTTCGCCACTTACAAATTGCCCTTTTTTTACATTCACAATTTTTCCTGTGGCGGCGGCGGCTACTAGTAAATCTGTCTGGCGACAAAGAAATGCGGGGATTTGCAATACATCTACAAACTCAGCAGCTTTGGCGGCCTCCTCCGGAGAATGAATATCTGTAACGATCGGTAATGAAAATTTCTTACCCGTATTCTGAAGCATTTTCATTGCCACATCATCACCCAGACCGGTAAAGGATGTACCACTGGTGCGGTTTGCTTTTCTATACGATGCTTTAAAAATATAAGGGATGCCCAGATTTTTACAAATGCCAGAAACTTTTTCGGCTATGCTCATAATCATTTCTTCACTTTCAACCACACAGGGCCCGGCCATCAGGAAGAAATTGTTCTCATCATATATCTGTTGAGCAAATAAGTCTTTCAGGTATTTTTCCATGGCGCAAAGATAAGAACTGTTTCAGGTTGTTAATAATGGGTTCTTATATAGCAGAGTTAAACATTCTTGTGGCCATCGTAGTTTTTTTATTTATAAGGGAAAACAAGTGGCATGAAGGGTATCATAAAAGCTATCCATTTTTTATACCTATTACGAACTGATCTTCACTCAAGTGAAAATGAAGTCCTGTTACTTTGCCAGCAGCATTTCTTTGAAAACGTATGAATGAATTAAAAAATGCCCACGACTGAAATTCATCTTTAGATACCCATCCAATTTCTGATTTAGGCGAAAAAGGTAATGTCATGTAAAGTTGATTGCCCTTATTTTGCAATTGCATAGTTATATCATTGTATTTAGCTCCAATTACATTTTTTACGAATTCCTGAAATGAGAAGCCGGCATTTTCATTTTCTAAATTATAGGTACCTATATATTCTTTTAATACCTTTTCACTAACTACACCCTCTTTTACTTTATCCAGTGTGATATTAAATTCCATTTTATTTATTCCATCAACTTCTATCATTGTTTTGGTTATCATCACCTGGTCTTCATGCGGAAAATTATTAAGTATGACATCTGTCTTATTTCTTTCTTCTCCATCAAAATATAGCTGCGTTGTTAATTCATGGAAGCCCCTTTTTGAAATTTTATAATGAATATGCCTGGCCCGTCTCCCATACAATCCAGGCACAATTGTTTTGAACCTGTATTCTCCTTTTGCATTGGTGATGGCTTGCCGCCATCCCTGGAAGTTTGGATCTTCTTCCCCTTTTTTATCAAACTCATGATGGTATTTCCCAAAATGATTGGCTTGCCATATTTCAACAACCGCACCTTGAATTGGCTTGCATTGGTCATCTGAAATAATACCCGATACAATTAGTAATTGTCCTTTTGCTATTCCTTTTTTGCCTTTTATACTTGTTAGGTCAACATCATGGTCAGCCTGATTTCTATATTTCATTACGGGGTAGGGGCCTAGTTCTAATATAGGAGTTAGTTTGCAGGCATCTTTGGGCGAAGAAATTTTTGAAATGGTAAAACCAGAGCCGATAGCACCAGCGGTTAATCCCAACCCAAGTTTTAACAATTTGCGGCGGTCAATTTTATTTTTCATTTGGTAAGGTTTAGAAAGTAAAAGGTACAAAAAAGTTGAACAAACCGTTGCACATTCACCAATCGTAAAGCTGTAGAAATAGTTTAAGCCCTTACATTTGTAATCTAATCATTCAACATGGTAAAGGAAAAAATTCTCGTTATCGGAGCCTCTGGACAAATAGGAGTGGAGCTTACAATGGCGTTGCGCCAGATCTATGGCAATGGCAATGTAATAGCTTCCGACTTACGGGAACAAAATCCGCTGCTGGAAGGAACTGGTCCTTATGTTAGTTTGGATGTGATGAATAAAGAAATGTTACATGTGCAGGTGATACGGCAAAATATCACACAGATATATTTATTAGCAGCAATTCTTTCTGCTACCGGAGAAAAGAATCCCAACCTTGCCTGGAATTTGAATATGACAGGCTTGTTAAATGTCCTCGACATTGCAAGAGAAGAAAAATTACATAAAGTATATTGGCCTTCGTCCATTGCCGTGTTTGGCCCTACATCACCCAAGCAGAATTGTCCGCAACAAACAGTTATAGAACCTGCTACTGTATATGGAATCAGTAAATATGCCGGTGAGTTTTGGTGTAACTATTACCATCAACGTTTTGGAGTTGATGTAAGAAGCCTTCGCTATCCCGGATTGATCTCTTATAAATCAGCTCCCGGTGGAGGAACAACTGACTATGCCGTAGAAATTTTCCATGAAGCACTAGAAGAAAAAAAATACGAATGTTTTTTGAAGGAAGACACCTATTTGCCGATGATGTATATGCCGGATGCCATTAAAGCGACGATTGAATTAATGGAAGCACCGGCGGAAAAAATAAAGATCCGTACATCATATAATGTATCCGGTATGAGTTTTTCTCCCAAAGAAATTGCGGCTGCCATTCAACAACATATTCCTGATTTTACTATTACCTATAAACCCGATTACCGGCAAGCCATTGCTGATGGATGGCCGCAAAGTATTGATGATACGGTAGCAAGAAATGATTGGGGTTGGAAAGAAGATTATGATCTGGCAGCTATGACGAAGGATATGTTCGACAATCTAAAAAAGTAATATCAATCTACAAGACCACCTTTTACAGCAAACATTACCAGGCCTGCAGAGTTACGAACGCCTACTTTTTCTATTAATCGCTGGCGGATGCCTTCAACCGAACGAGGACTTAAGAAAATTTCTTTGCCTATTTCAGCCGCTGTTTTTTCTTCGCAAATTAGTTTAAGTACTTCCAGCTCTCTTTCCGTTAATTCCACATTCTGATTAAAGGAAGGTTTGAGATTGTTCTTTAGTACCAGCTTTTTCAGCAGAGCTTTATTCACCAGGTCGTTAAAATAATATCCGTTTTCATGCACCGCATAAATAGATTTTATTATTTCATCGGGTTCGGCATTTTTTAACAAATAACCATTCGCACCGTTCTCCATCATATGAATAATAAATTTATCATCCTCATACATTGTAACGACTAATACTTTTATGGCAGGATATTTTTTTCTTACCGCTTTGGTTGCTTCCATGCCATCCATAATAGGCATTTTCAAATCCATTAATATAACATCAGGAGTATTTGTTTCCAATGCCTTTAGTAAGTCTTCACCATTGTCGGCTTCCATCATCACTGTAAGATTCTCATCAGCAGAAAGACCAACTTTCAGTCCGTCCCGAAAGATCTTATAATCATCCGCTATGGCTATTTTAATAATGCTCATTCTTCGGTTGGTTTTACTGGTACATGAATATTGATCCGGTAACCTTCAGCACCATGCGTGAAATATATCTTTCCCTTCAGCAAGATAACACGGTTCTGTATATTTTTTAGTCCTAATCCTTCTTTATCATAGCGAAGTTTTTCAAACTGTTCCTGGGTAAGCCCCTCTCCATTATGGAAAATAACAAGATCCAGCTCATTGTTTTTGTAGGTGGAACTGATAATTACCTCTGTGGCATTGGCATATTTCAAGATATTATTCACCAATTCCTGTACCATCCGGTATATGCTGATATCATTATCAGCGTTTATGGTTTGATAATTATCATCCAGTGCAGTAGTAGCATTAATGATAGTGCCCTGTGTAATTTTTTTAATAAAATGCCGGATGGCTTCGTTCAATCCAAACTCTTTTAAAATATTTGAGTGAAGGTTGTGTGAAATGCCTCTTACTTTTTGAATTACATCATTTAATAATTCGCTGCCTTTATCATGTAAACCTTTATCCCTGTCGTCCAGGGTTACTGTTTTAATTCCCAGTAAATGTAATTTGGCAGAAGACAGGATAGCACCTACTTCATCATGTAGCGTTTCGGCAATGCGGTGCCGCTCCGTTTCTTCGCTGCGTACAGCCGCTTCAATAAGTTGGTTTTGTTGTTGCTCCCGGAGTTTTTCCATGGAACGTTGATACTTTAATTTTTTCCGTTGATTAAAGATCAATGCTACCAGAAAGCTGGCAAATAGCAAAAGCATTAATGCGATTGCTATAATAACAATAAATCGTATATCACTTCCTGGATTCATAAAATGCTTTACCTAAAAAAATACAAAAAATTATATAAGATATGTTGTGTATATCCCAGATGCCAACAGTAAATTCTTCAAATTGCTTGTACAATGCTATGTAAAAAAGAAAAATAGGAGCGTTTACTACAACATATATGCTTAAACCGGTAACAACCCAAAATGAAGGTGATTTTCTGAAAGAACTTTCATCGTCATTCAACATGTGCATATAATAAAGCAGGCAATAAAATAATAGTATTGTCGCTTCTATTGATAACAATCGACCGCTAAAACTCCAGTAGCTAAAGAAGTCCTCAAAAAAAATAAAATTAATAACGAAACAAAAGATAAATACCAGTGGAATTACTTTTTTAACTGTAGATAACGTTTTTTGATTCAATAAAATAAAAAACCAACTAAAAAGTAAGAACCTTACTGTAGAAAGAAGATTATAAAGAAAGTTATTACTTCCGATCCATTCCGGAGATGTTTCCTTTGGTAGTCCAAACCATTGGTTCCTTTTTGCAATCAATACAATTAAGACGCTTATTATTAATGCTACCCAAACATAGATACGAACTGGTTTTAGGTAAGCTGTATTTTCTTTACCGCTTACCATAAGTATAAGGGGTATAAATAAAGCCCAGATTTCGGAACAATCAAGTATTTGCTGTAATGTGTGGTTCATAGAATTATTTCTATGCTTCAGATTCAGCTGGTTTGGCAGGAGGACAAGGGTTGGCCATTGCATTGGCAATTGTACCACCTGCATCTAATGTTACATCAAATCCAATATGTGGATTTTCCGAAATAGTGGGTGTAAAAGTGAAAAAACTTTTCTTGGCAAGATCGGGGTCACGGAAAACCTCTCTTACTAGTTTTCGAAAGTCAGCACCGGGATTATCTT
The DNA here is from genome assembly GCA_964641575.1 of uncultured Chitinophaga sp. Classification (GTDB taxonomy): domain Bacteria; phylum Bacteroidota; class Bacteroidia; order Chitinophagales; family Chitinophagaceae; genus JJ008. Next base: position 8,066 of record CAZXMP010000092.1, read on the forward strand.
TTTTGCAGCCTTTCTTTTTTTTACTTTTCTTTTTTACTTTCTTATCAGACTTGGCAGCAAATAGTAATTCATTATTTGCAAAAGCAAGTGGAGCTTCAAATGGAATAGGACTACCTCCGCCCAAATCATCTCCATTTATCTTGGTGCCTACGACCCATTTGCCGATTGTCCCTTTCCAGGCAGGATAGGCAATAACAGCAAAGGTAGCAGAGCCGCCTTCTAAAGATCGCAGCTCATTTTGAAAAAATATTTTCTTAAAGGGGCTGCCCGATGAGGGGAACTGACTTGTCAGTTTGTCGAAACTGAATTTCTGGGAGAGGAGGGTGATTTGATTTGTCATATAATTTTTTTTAATTAATCAGTCAGGGATGTAAAATAAATAACACCCTGACTGATTTCTATTCTTTTAATTATCTGCATCGCATGATTCTTCACATGGCTTGGCAGGTGGACTTGGATTAGTAAGAATTTGTCCTGTCATATTCATTTTATAAGGTTCTGCTGCAGTTTGAGGATCGATTGTAATAGCATAAAAAACTGCATTACCTCCGCCTAATACCGGGAGTGGAGTAAAGCGTATATTCCTGAAGACGGTATCATCTATTACCTCATCTTTACCTAAACTGGGTAATCCATACAATTCTTTAACATTCCCTCTGGTTACTATCTGGGTTGTAAACAAGCCATTTTGGGGAAGATTAATCCTGGTTTTTGGTATTATTTGAAGTTCAATGGGGTTTGATCCGGCAATTACATTTCCTTTTTTATCAACCCCAGTCGCTATCAATGTCATCCCTTTCCCTCTCACAAATTTGAATTGAAAATAGATTTGTTTAACATCATTACTTTGATTGAAGATTCTTACTTGATCATCAGCAGTCATTAGCAAACTATTTAAATCAGTTTGCTCACCTGCTGCTTCAGCTGAATCGTCTACTAAGACTTTTGTTGTATCCGCCAATTCGCTTTTGTTTTCACTTCCTCCATTATTACATCCGATAAATAATAAACTTGAAACGGTTATCAGAAATAAAAATGGAATTTGCTTGCTCAGTAAGCCGATGAACTTTTTCTTTCTCATGATTTAAATTTTTGGTGGTTAAAAATAGCGGCAGGGAGTCTCAACCAGGCGGGATTAATTCTATCCCTAAAGTAAACTCCTATTACGAACTTTCAAAGCCCGCCGGCGAGATTACGTATATACTCCTGCAGAATGCGTAGTTGTACGTATTACCGCTAATAAGGCATTCATACGCAGTTGTTAAGGCGTTTTACCAGTTTAAATACGGCACTTGATTTTTACGCAGTTACTACCTTGTTTTCGGGTCATTGATGGATGAAAATTTGGGTCATAAAACAATTAATTATGACACGATATTTCATCTTAACCGCAACATTCCTGGCCTTCTTTTTAGCAAGACCTGTAAGTATGATGGCAAAAGAAAATGCTGTGAAAGCCGCAGCTATAACTGATAATAATGGTACTGACAAGCCAGCTAAAAGCAGTACAGAAACTCCCATGAAAGCAGCACCCATCCACCAGGATAAAAAACCACATGGTGCAGCAGGTAAATCGCATACACCTACCATGGATGAGACAGCACATATCCATCGGTTTCATAAAGAGAGAGTGAAGAAATTAAAAAAGCATCATTCAAAATTATGGATGCTTAGTAAAGTGCTGCTGGTTTTATGCCATCTGGCATTATTAGTAATAGCTTACTTGCATGCGACTCACTAAACGTTGAGAGTAAAATTCTAAAGTCGTTCAATAGTGAACTTTTCAAAAACCTGTAAGGGAACTGTTTTAACAGCTACCAATTTTACGATTGCTTTTGGCGGACCTTGTTTGCACCAGGCGATTAGTAAATCTAAGGACTCCGAACTGCCAGTGGCAATTATTTGTACTTTTCCATCATGCAGGTTCATGACTTTGCCCGTTAAGCCTAATGCCACTGCTTTTTCTTTAGTGCTTTGGCGATAAAACACACCCTGTACTTTTCCTGTTACAAGAATAGAAATGGTTTGCTGCATCCTAAAAGGCAATCAGTTTCACAATCTCTTCAAGATATTTTTGATCCGTACTGTCAAACTGGTCATACTCATCGCTATCAACATCCAGGACCGCTACTACTTCACTATTTCTGATAACAGGCACAACAATTTCTGATTTGGATAAACTACTACACGCAATATGTCCCGGAAATTTTTCTACATCCGGAACAATGATTGTTTTTGCTTCGGCCAAACTGCTTCCACAAACACCTCTTCCTTTTTTTATACGGGTGCATGCAACTGGTCCCTGAAACGGAGCTAATACTAATTCACTGCTATTATCAGCAGCGGAGGGTTTAACAAGATAAAAGCCTACCCAAAACCATCCAAACTGTTCCTTTAATGCAGCTACTACATTAGCCAGGTTTGCAATTAGGTCTGGCTCGCCTTCCAGTAACCCTTTTATTTGCGGAATTAATGATTGATACTGGTCTGCTTTATTACCCTCGATAATTTGTAAGTCTTCTGCCATGCAGCAAAGTTAATAGTTATTATAAAAGAGGGCGGTTACGCAATCCATTATTTCACATTCCTGCGTAACTTCCATTAAAATAACACCCACCATGCGAAGACTTGTTTTAATTGGTTCATTGTTGGTTATTACTACCAGTATCAGGTCGCAACAATTTGGAGGAACACCACCTGCACAAAAATGGAAGCAGATCAATACGGATTCAGCAAGAATAATTTTTCCTGCGGGGTTGGATAGCCAGGCTAACCGGGTGGCTTCAATAGTACATTATCTCGCTTCTCAATCCAAACCGGGTGTTGGTTCGTCTTCGCTGGGTAGTCAATTAAAAAAGGTAAATATAGTATTGCAACATCAAACCGTTGTTGCCAATGGCTATGTTGGTTTAGGCCCTTACCGAAGTGAATTTTACCTGACACCGGCCCTTAATAATTTTGACCAGGGTACTGTATCGTGGGGCGATCAGTTAGCATTACATGAATATCGCCACGTACAGCAGTTCAATAATTTTAATAATGGGCTGAGTAAAGCGATGAAAGTACTTTTTGGTGAAGATGGATATGCATTAGCCATCAATGCTGCCATTCCTGATTGGTTTTACGAGGGCGATGCAGTGTATAATGAAACCATAATGAGTAAGCAGGGCAGAGGAAGGTTGCCATTATTTCTAAATGCGTATCCTTCTATTTGGCAGGCAGGAAAAAAATACTCCTGGATGAAGTTACGAAACGGTTCATTGAAAGATTATGTTCCTGATCATTACAGGCTCGGGTATTTATTGGTTAATTACGGCAGAGAAAAATATGGGGCTGATTTCTGGACAAAAGTAACAAAAGACGCCAGTGCTTATAAAGGCTTGATCTACCCCTTTCAAGCTGCGATAAAAGCACATGCTGGTATTGAGTACAAAACATTTTTGAAAGAAGCATTTGAGTTTTACCAGCAAAAAACAGAACGGGTTTCTGTGTCCAGAGATGAGTATGTTTTTCCCGTTAAAAAAAGTTATATCACTAACTATTATTTTCCGTACCATGCCGGAGATGATTCTTTGATCTATTTAAAAACAAGCTACCGGCATCGTCCTGCATTTTATTTGAAAGATAAAACAGGCGAACATAAATTGAAGATGAGAGATTTTTCTATCGACGAACAATTTTCTTACCGAAATGGAATGATTGTTTATGCGGCGTATGAAAATGATGCTAGGTGGGGTTGGAGAGATTACAGTGTTATTAAAATGCTGGATATAACCACTGGCCAGCAAAAAACATTAACAAAGAAATCAAAATACTTTACTCCGGATATTTCTGCAGATGGTTCCAAAGTAGCAGCAGTGCAAGTAGCGGCTGATGGGAAAAGTGAGTTGCATATTTTAGATGCATCAAATGGGCAGGTGTTGCAATCTATTCGATCCGCAGAAATCAATTTGTTTACAGACCCTAAATTTATTGATGATAAAAATTTGATTACAGCTGTGCGTTTAAGAGATGGAACCACGGCTTTGGCAACAGCAGAAATCGCTACCGGCAATACGATTCGTTTAACCAATCCTTCCTTTAATGTGGTGGGATATCCATGTGTAAGTAACGGAGTTGTTTATTTTACAGCCAGCTATGGGGGTAATGATGATGTATTTGCTTTGCGGCTAATCGATAAAAAAATATATAAGATCAGTAACGGCCCCCTGGGTAATTATTATGTGAATGCAGGAAATGGAAAAGTGGCATGGTCCGTATTTACAGCAGAAGGCTATCAGTTAAAACAAATAAATGAAAAAGATATTGTTTGGAATGAGATAAGCAATGCAGTGACTGAACAGTTAACAGAAAAATTTCCGGCGTTTCAATCCGAAAAAAGTAGTGAGACGCTGCCGGTTAATTTACCTGAACGAAATTTCCAGGTGAGTAATTATAGTAAAGCAAGCAAGCTGCTCAATTTTCATAGCTGGAGACCATACTATTCTGACCCAATACTGACTTATTCGTTATATGGACAAAATGTGCTCAACACATTAGAGACAGAATTATTCTATTCTTATAATCAAAATGAAAAATTAAGCAGTGTGGGATTGAACGCTGTTTACGCTGGCTGGTTTCCGTATTTGAATTTTGGAACCGAAATGACATTTAACAGGGAAACAACGATTGGTAATAAGATACGTCAATGGAACCAATTAGATACCCGTATTGGTTTAACTGTTCCACTGGCCAAAACAAAAGGCCAAACGTTTAGAAATTTTAATGCGGGCAGTTTTTATGTGCTGCGAAATGAATTCAATAAAGATTTTTATAAAGACTCATTAGGCACTACCTCTTTCAGTTATTTGTTACATCTTTTTTCATACACCCAGCAAGTGCAAAGAGCTGAACAACATATTTATCCGAGATTAGCCTATTCTGTTGCTGCCAATCATCGTCATGCTATTAGTTTTTACGAAGGTTACCAGTTTATCGGAACAGCTTCTGTCTATGTGCCGGGATTTTTATTTACACATAATATAGTTGTAACAGGAGCATTGCAGCAGCGGGATACCAGTCTTGCTTTATTCAGCAGCCGTTTCCCTAATGCAAGAGGCTTTAATGATTTTTATCGAACCAATGCCGGGTCAAGGATGCTGGGCTTGTCCGTCAATTATCATTTGCCACTATTATATCCCGATTGGGGCTTTGGAAATATATTATACCTGCAGCGTTTGCGTGCCAACCTATTTTACGATTTTCAGCGATTATATTCTAACGATAAAAAAAATACACTCGATTTTCGCAGCATTGGGGCAGAGTTTTTTGTAGATACGAAATGGTGGAATCAATATCCATTAACTTTTGGTTTTAGGTTTAGTGTTTTACAGGATAGAGACCCGTTAAGCGGAAACCCCAAAGGCTCAAGTATTTTTGAGTTTGTAGTACCAATGAATATTATACCCAGATAGTTTAGAGTTCTGAGTTCCTAGTTGGGGCGTTCAAACTAATAGCTTCTAATGAGCCATTAGAAATAGATGGCTTTAAGTTTCAAAAATAATAGCTGGCTGTTTATAAAGTAGCCAGGCTTTCTTCTATCACCTTAATCTTTTCTTCTGCATCCGCCTTTTTCTTTCTTTCAATTTCAATTACTTCTGGTTTTGCGTTTTGTACAAAACGTTCGTTGCCTAGTTTCTTTTCTACTGAAACTAAAAACCCTTTCAGGTAGTCGAGATCTTTTTGTAATTGTTCTTTTTGGGAAGCAGTGTCTAATGCAGCTGTTGTTTCAATAAAGAATTTATCTTTTTGTACTACAACTGTAATGCTGTTGGCAACAGTAGTTGGCGTATAGGAGCAAGATTCAGCATTTACTTGTTTCAGCAAAATACTTTCAATTAATTTATACCTGTCATTGCTATCCGTAAGAATATGAAGTTTAATAGTATCTTTTGGCTTCAATTGATTTTTTACCCTCGCATCACGGATAGCTGTAATTACTTCTTTTAATAATACTGCATTAGTAATTATAGAAGCATCAACAGGTTTTATCGTCGCAAATTCTTTTACTGTTAAATCATCATTCCTTTCTTTTAACTGGTGATAAATATCTTCCGTTATAAAAGGCATGAAAGGATGCAGCAATTGCATTAATTCTTCAAAGAAGCCCACCGTTTTCTCATACACGACTTTATTAATTGGTTGTTCAAAACCTGGCTTCACCCATTCTAAATACCAGCTACAGAAATCATCCCAAATCAATGAATAAATTGTTTTCAATGATTCGCTTAGGCGAAAATCTTTAAACTGTTCATCCAATTCTAATCTTACTTGGGCCAAACGATTTTCAAACCACCCCACAGCAAAATTGCTTTCGGTCTTTCCGTCCTTCCGACTTTCGGACTGTCTTCCTTCCCACATCTTCACCAACTTCAACGCATTCCACATTTTATTAATGAAGAATTTTCCTTGTTCATTGCCAGCAGGATCCCACATCAAATCATTTCCTGCAGGTGATGAGATCATAATGCCAAAGCGAACTGCATCCGCTCCATCCTTCTCAATCATTTCTAATAAGTCAGGAGAGTTACCGAGGCTTTTACTCATTTTTCTGCCCTGTTTATCCCGTACAATGCCTGTTAAATAAACTTCGTTAAAAGGTTTTTCCCCTTTATATTCAAACCCGGCCATTATCATTCTTGCTACCCAAAAGAAAATAATTTCAGGTGCTGTAACTAATGTATTAGTGGGGTAGTAGTAGTTTACTTCTTTATTATTTGGATCACTATAGCCTTTAAATACTTCAAATGGCCATAGCCATGAGGAGAACCATGTATCAAGACAATCTTCGTCCTGTGAGATATTATTAATTAGTAATTCTGAATTACTAACTCTTAATTTCTCAAATGCTTCTTCCTTTGTTGCTGCTACTGCATACGCACCATCAGAAGTGTACCATGCAGGTATCCTATGCCCCCACCAAAGCTGGCGGCTGATGCACCAGTCTTTTATATTCTCCATCCAATGGCGATAGAGATTTTTGAATTTTGCCGGATAGAATTTTATCTCATCATCCATTACAGCAGTTAATGCCGGGCCAGATATTTTTTTCATATCTACCCACCATTGCAATGAGAGTCGCGGCTCTATTACTGCATCTGTTCTTTCACTATAACCAACCTCACTAGTATAATCTTCTGTTTTTAACAAAAAGCCTTTTTCTGCTAACTCTTTGGCAATTTTCTTTCTGGCCTCAAAGCGGTCTTCACCAATATATATCTGGGCTTCTGCATTCAGTGTTCCGTCTTCATTAAAAATATCAACCACTTCCAGGTTATGTTTTTGTCCCAGCTGGTTGTCATTCATATCATGGGCAGGAGTCACTTTCAAAGCACCCGTTCCAAAATCCATCGTAACATAATCATCAGTAATAATGGGAATACGACGATTAATTAGTGGTACGAAAGCAAATTTTCCATGCAGGTGTTTGTAACGTTCATCATCAGGATGTACACAAATAGCCGTATCACCCATTATTGTTTCCGGGCGAACAGTTGCAATAACGATATGTTCTTTGCCGGGTACATCTAATTTGTATTGTAAATGATAAAGTTTCTGCTGCGTTTCCTTTCGTATAACTTCTTCATCACTTAATGCGGTCTTGGCTTTTACATCCCAGTTTATCATTCGTTTGCCCCGATAGATAAATCCTTTATTGTACAAATCAACAAACACATTGATTACTGATTCATAATAATCTGGGTCCATTGTAAAACTGGTACGTTCCCAATCCAAACTGCAACCCATCTTTTTTAACTGCTGTAAAATAATGCCACCATATTTTTCTTTCCACTCCCAGGCATATTTCAAAAACTCATCCCGGCTTAATGATGATTTTGCAATTCCTTTTTCCCGCAGCATTTGTACCACTTTTG
>CAZXMP010000093.1:0-7177 GCA_964641575.1 uncultured Chitinophaga sp.
ACGCTTTTTTTTATCCCCGTGCATACCAGGAGGATTGCTGTTTTTATCCAGCCACTTACCATTACCTAAAATTGGTTCCCCGAAACGACGGGAAATTTTGGTCTTTGGACCATTGTACCTTGCCATAGTTGTTATTCATTTACGCTTTTTTGTAACGGTGCGTTGATCAGTAAAAGCGTTAAAAAATCAATCAAGCACCCTTTTTTAAAATGAAGCTCTTGGCTCTATATGTATTCCTTTCTCCCCTTTAGGGGATGGGGGTTAAACTCTTCTCTTCTTTGGAGGACGGCAACCGTTGTGTGGTAACGGAGTTACGTCTTTGATCATTACGATCTCAATTCCAGACTGTGATAAAGAACGAATAGCTCCTTCACGACCTGAACCTGGTCCTTTTACAAATACATCTACTCTTTTTAAACCAGCATCCAATGCTACTTTAGCAGCATCGCCTGCAGCCATTTGTGCAGCATATGGAGTGTTCTTTTTAGAACCCTTAAAACCCATTTTACCAGCACTGCTCCAGGCAATTACTTGTCCGGTTTTGTTAGTAAGACTAATGATAATGTTGTTGAATGTAGCTGAAATGTGTGCATCGCCATAAGCGTCTACTTTCACTACTCTTTTCTTTGCAGCGGCTTTACCTGTAAGAGCCTGCTGACCTTGTGCTTTTGCCATAATTGTTGTTCTGAGGTAATCTTTGTTTTAAAATAATCCCGTCTGACGAGACCCGAACTAATCCTCCACCTGCACCCGGCATCCGAAATCAGTTCAGTTATCTATTAGTGCATATAAAAAATTTCGAGTTATAAGTCTCGTAACCCGAAACTCATAACTCGAAACTATTTCTTATTTCTTAGCTGCCTTCTTTTTACCGGCAACAGTTTTTCTTTTACCTTTTCTTGTACGGCTGTTTGTTTTAGTACGCTGTCCACGCACCGGCAAACCTTTACGGTGACGAAGTCCACGGTAGCAAGCAATATCAAGCAAACGCTTAATGCTCATTTGCACTTCTGAACGAAGTTGACCTTCTACTTTAAGTTCTTCAGTAATAGTAGTACGAATAAGATTTAACTCATCGTCATTCCACTCATTTACTTTCTTACTTACATCAATATTATGCTTAGTTAAGATGTACTTAGCAGTTGAAGGGCCAATACCATATATATAGGTAAGACCAATTTCACCTCTTTTGTTTTTTGGTAAGTCAACACCGGCAATACGAGCCATATTTCTTTTGTTTTATATTAAGTCTTTTTGTTTTTGCTTCGAGCTTTGAGTTTAGAGCTGCGAGACTTTTGCTCGAAACTCGTAGCTATTGGCTCATAGCTTTCTTATCCTTGTCTTTGCTTAAAGCGAGGATTCTTTTTGTTAATTACATACAGCTTGCCTTTTCTACGAACGATTTTGCAATCAACGCTGCGCTTTTTAATAGATGCTCTTACTTTCATGACGAACTATATTACTTGTATCTAAAATTGATTCTTCCTCTGGTTAAATCATATGGAGAAAGCTCCACACCTACTTTATCACCGGGGAGAATACGTATATAGTGCATTCTCATTTTCCCTGAGATAGTGGCCAGTATTTCATGCCCGTTTTCAAGTTTTACCCTGAACATCGCATTTGATAAGGCCTCCAGGATTGTACCATCCTGTTTAATAAGGGGTTGTTTCGACATATAATTTTTAGGAACGCAAAGGTAGGAGTATCAGGCCTAAAAAAGAAATAACCCCAATTATTTTTAGGGGTTATGTGGAAAAACATACTGGTAAAAGCAATAACGTATGACTATCAGGCTATTAAGGCATATCCAGGTGCACTTTCGTCATGTCGAGATACAGATTTTGAAGCTCATGCACCCCCAACGGAACGTTGAAATGCCGCCTGTCTTCTCTCCACCACATTTCCACCTCGGAAAAATCGCCTCTTTTGGGAGTTACAAGGCGAAAGGAATCCTTCTTATATTTTACTGATCCATCAGTTTCCTCGCTGGTAAAACCCAGTCGGTGCAACTGACTTTCATCTAAAGGAACAGTATGCATTTGCTCCGGACTATACCAGAACTCCTGTACACCATTATTGACCAATGCCTGGTTTTCTTCCTGGCTGGTGCTTACAACGGTTCCTTCCCGCATAATGCCCTCGTCATTTACGGTAATTATATCACCTGATTTTAAGTTTCCAATTTTTAGCATAGCAAATCGTTTTAGTAAGTGAATATAAAAAAGTTTACAAAAATTACGAAATAGGATTTTTAGAACCTTACTATTTATTACCCAGAAAGAAGTACTTTCAGGCTACATTAAACTATAAAATTATTCTACACCCCAAAAACCAACACACATGAAAAAAATTTTGTACGGATTTGCGATCATTGCATTGTTTCTTGGCATGACTGCCTGCGGCGACAAGAAAGAAACTGCAGCGTCTGTTGCACAAAAATGGTGCGACCTGAATGGAAAAGCATATAAAGCTGCTGACGGGCCTGATAAAGATGCGGCAAAAGCAGCCGTTGATAAATTTGAAAAAGACATGGAAGCTAAATATAAGGATGATAAAACCTTTATGGACGAAGTAGGAAAAGAAGTTGAGAAATGTGAAGATGCTTCAGAAGGAAGATAATGAACTAAGCATAAGCCGCTGATTGATCAGCGGCTTATTTCATTGAGTAATTAAATGAGAACTGATATATAGGAAGAAAATAATCTATCTCCGGTTTCTTAGTGTATTTGTAATAAACAACTTTTATATTTACCAGTTTGGTAATTTCTACACCCCAGGCAATGGAGTAGCCTCTGTAAATTCCATTCGTTTCAATGTCAGGCATAAACTCTTTTAGCTGTTGCGAATTGGTATAACAACCAATGTATCGAAATGCAAACCACGAAATGCCGACATTTTTATTATTGCTTCTCTCCCATGCCCCTGTTTGAAAATATAAACCCAGCGATCCAAAAGAATTTAAAAAATTTATTGGCTTTCCTGAGGTGGGGTTATTAACTAACCCTGTTCTAACCCCTGTTAATATTCTTTCTCCAAAATGATAAAGAAGTCCGGCCCTGGTTATTTTATCTTTCTTTTTGCGGAAGAAGAGAACACCATCAATAGAAATATTAGCAAGCCCACTCAATGGATTTATAAAATTGGTAACGAGTACATCATTATTACGCTGAGTGCTTGATTGGGAACTTTGAAAATTATTAGAGGATACACCGGAATATAAAGAAAGCGGTATTGCAAATTTATCTGGCTCTCCAATAAATAATCTTATAAACCTTGCGGATGCATTTACCTGGCCGCTATTAATAATATCAATAAACCCGGAGGTGAAAATTTCTGGTTTATTATCTTTAAAGGGAATAATTTTTTGCGCAGGCTGTGGTTGCACAGGTTTACTATTTAGTTTTTGCAAACTGTCTTTTGCCTGAGTAAAGGCAAACACCGGCCATAGCCACAATAATATTGGCAAAAAGAATTTCATTCCCTTTTATTTCTCTGATATGGATGTAGTAATTAATCAGTTACTATTTTTTATAATTGATTGTATAGCCAACTCATAATTATGATTTCAATTAGTTGATTTCTTTTCCAGCTTCTCATAGGCTTTTCTGATACGGTAATTAGCACTGGTAAAAACATAATTAATTGACAATCCTATGTAAGATCCGGTGGAGCTATATGCACCAGTAGTTACTGGTTGCCCTGGAACATCAATGGTATAAGTTCCTTTTACATACTTAGTAAAAGAAATATTAGAACAAATAGCCAGTTGCAATAAATTATTATTCCTTAATAGCCATGAGTGGCCTACATTAAGCGGAAAACTTATCCAGGGCTTTGCATCGTTATTGGCATACACATTCACATTTCCTGCATTATGAAATCCGTTACCCGTATGAGGAAGGTAAATTGAAAAAATATCAAAATCGGCTCCGGTGCTAAAATTGAGCCTGACTCCGGTATTGGCTAATAAAAATTTTGTATTAGCATATAGCCATCTTTTTTCTACTAAAACAGGTAAACTTAGAACCAAAGCCTCAACGTATGAGTTTATTCCCTTTAATTCATAATCATTTTCTAAAGCTGGAGAAAAATCATTTTTCTTAAAAGAAGTAATCAGGTTTCTACCCAGTAGGGTGGCTTCCGGCCCAACAATTAAGCTGTATTCATTATTGTAATTTACCTGGTACTTAAAACTTAATAAAAAACCAAGTGCCTGTTTTGTAGTTACAGGATGGTTGCCTGATTCTTTTTTTAATCTGGCTTTAACAGTAGCAAAACTTGCAAAATTAAATTGTAGGTGATTCCCTTTAAAAACATAATTCTTTAAAAAATCATTTTTACTAAGTCTGGGTTCTTGAGAATTAGCTTCGTTTGCAATTAAATAAATTATCAAACTAAAGCATAATACTAATGTGCCGATTTTTTTATATGACTGAAACATAAATTTATTTAAACCCCTTTTTTTTGATAATTCCGAACGGTCCTTTTATTTTCTCCTGTAAAAAAATATTGAACTGACACGCCTAATGATGTGCCATTGATTTTATAAGTACCAGTAGTCACCTGCTGATTAGGTATTGTAATTTGATAATTACCCTTTATAAAATAAATAGAGCTTATATCGGCCTGTAGGGATACAGATAAAAAATTTTTGTTATCAAAAACAATCGATTTAGAGATGCCTGTTAAAATGGTTACCCATGGCTTTCCATTATTTCTACTCGAAATTTCAGCATTAAAAATCTTTACGACTTGATTGTTTGGATCTATCATCGATAAGGTTATAGATTCATCAGAGAGTAGGCCACTATAACGAATATTTAATCCAGCTTTAAGCGAAAATCCATTTGGCTTTTGGTAATTAATTTTCTTTTCAATTAATAATGGTACTTTAAAACTTCCCCACAACGCCTTATCCTCAATTAACTTACTCCCGTCTATATTATTAATATCCTCTGAAGGAATATTTACAAAAAAATTTCTTTTTCCAAGAATAAAATGAACTCCAGTTGAAATATTTAAGCTTTTACTTATGATATGAATATAATTTATCCCTAACTCATAAGAAGATTGAAGTTGAGATCTCAATACATACTTTCCTTCCGCCTTAGTAATTTTTGCTTGTGGAAGAATGGATAAGACAATTTCAATGCCTAAATAATTTTTTTTACTATTAATTCTTTCTTCAACATTATAACCTGAGTTAAATTGACTGAAACCTAACGCAGGAAAATTTAAGACTAATAAAGTCCCTAAGAACTTGAAAATATTTTCAAATAAGAACATAACGTAGTTGATTATAATTATAAAGTATAAGAAAGAATATTTTATGTTTTAACAATAAAAGAAAGACTTTGATTAATCTTTCTTTTATTGAATAGTTTTGTTCTGTAAATATTAAAAGGTTAAAACAACCGTTCCTGCCACATTTGCATCAGGAGCATCAACTGTCCCTCCCAATAATCCTGTATATGTCTTCCAATTTGTCTCGACACCAGGAATTTGAAATTGTGACCTTCGGGCTGACTTTAAACCCTTACGCATTTTATAACCAGTTGGAGGTGTTCTTTGAGTAAATTGAAAACTTCCATTGCAATCTCCTTCATAAACTGTTCCTCCACACCCTACAGCCATTTTAGTTCTTTTTCTTTTCCAGTTGCCATTCTTTTTCTTATAACTTACTGCTTTTGCTTTTACTGAACTTCCAACCCAAAAAGAAGTTATAGCTATCTTTAAATCAATTCTGCGGGTATTATTTCCATTGACAACAGATTCTTTTTTCTTTTTATTTGATTTACAATCAGTAATTAGTGGTAAATGCATCCAATTGTAATACCCAAATTTATTTGTACTAGTAATAAAATTCTTAGTTGAAAAAATAGGGACTGAATTTGATTTGCTATTATAATAGGCATTACTTGCATAAAGAATATCACTATTATCATTTTTTATTGCTGCATTACTACCTCCACTATCTTGAAGCACTCCATTTTTATAAATTCCCAAACTCGTTAATTGATAAACATCATTCCCAATTTTAAATGAATAGTTGTTATTAAAAATTGTATTCTCTGCTTCATCAAAAGTTAAATCAAGGTCATCAGGATCTGACCCCGAAAAATTATTTGCTAGCCATATATTTTCCTCATTTTCAAGCTCTGCCCTTTTAGAGCAAAAACCTCCAAATAAATTTTCGAAGTCTCTAAATTTCTTAAACTCATCGAATTCATTTTGTTCATCCATATCATCTAATTCTTCTTCCGTAAGGTTAGGGTATTGGCTATCATAATCATCATTATAATCATCGTAATCTGCATCCAATTGCTCAATAACAGCTTTTAGATCAGCTTCGCTACCAAAATTCAGTATGCAATTGTCCGCTTCATAAGTAATAGTTACCCCAGCATAAACGGTGGCTATTGTTCCTAGGGTAATGCCACCCGTAGCCGTAGGGTCTGTTTGATAAAAGTTTACCGCTGTTTCGGCTGTAAGGTTTCCGGTAGTAACAGTAAGTGTAAAAGGAGTGTTTGTATTAACCGCCCCATCATCGTGTATATAACCTGTTACTGTAACATTATGGTCGTAGGTTTGAGCTAAAGTTACCCTAACCCCGAAATAATTATACGAACCGGATTGGGGATTCATCGGAAAAGCCACCACCGTTACCTGTGCCTTTAGCATAGAACTAAAAAACAGCATATTAAGTATGGTTATAAAAAAAAACTTTTTCATAGTAAATAATTTGCGCCTACTCTTTAACCCGGTTTTCGGCATACCCGCCTCATTGGCCTTGCCGCCGGCTGGCTGGCAAATGGTATAGCGAATGTACCCTGGTATAGTAGCCGCAAACAAGCAGTTTTTCTCCATCAACACTGCTTTTTTCCCCCACAAACCATGTGTTTAACCACAAGTATTTTTTGTTGATCTACTCTATAAATTAGCTGCAATAGCTTATGCTTCGTTTCAAAGAACCTTTCTTCTTTAAAATTGTATAAAATAGCTGGTATTAAATTGTGAATTTTCACAAATTGTTTATGATAACTATCGCAAATAACACTGTGCTTTCTCAAAACATTGTTCTATATTAGAGTAGTTATAACCTTATGCCGATGGGGGGGGGGGGGGGGGCGCGGCCGGGGGGGGGGGGGGGGGGGGGGGGGGGGGGTGTGGTGGG
>CAZXMP010000093.1:7187-14717 GCA_964641575.1 uncultured Chitinophaga sp.
ATGATAACTACCCCAAATAACACTGTGCTTTCTCAAAAAATTTTTATATTTTACTGTATTTGTATCTTTTTGCCCCACCCCCCCCCCCCCCCCCGTTCAAGTTGCAATACCCAGTCAATAATTTTTTTGGTATTAAAGTCTAAGCCAGATGCCATTTACCAATGATAATATACTGGTAAAGATTGCGGTGGCAGACGACCATAGCCTGTTTCGGGAGGCAATTTGCGCCATGATAGACACCTGGGAAAATTGCAAAGTTGTAATACAGGCAACTAATGGCAGACAGCTATTAGAAAGAATAAATACAAAAAATCAACCTGACCTTGCCCTTATTGATATTGCCATGCCCGAAATGAACGGGTACGAAACTATAAAAGCCGTAAAAGAAAAATTTCCTGATATTAAGCTTATGGCCATTTCTTTTTACAACAGCGAAGAGATGGTATGGCAATTGATAAAATGCGGAGCTCAGGGCTTTGTAAATAAAAATGATGATATAACCCGGCTTAAAAAAGCAATCGGCGAAATGGTACATACCGGCTATTTCTTTTCTGACCATACTGCCTCTAAAATGGTAAAGAAAGCTATGCAAACAGGTACTCTTACCATAAAGAATGATTTGAGTGAAAAAGAAATAGCCTTTCTCAGGTATATCTGTACCGAAAAAACGTATAAAGAAATAGCCTCAGAAATGGGGCTTGCCGAAAGGCAAACAGAATACATGAGAAACAATCTTTTTGAAAGATTTAATGTGTGTACCAGAACAGGGTTGGCCGTAATAGCCATGGAAAAAGGGCTGGCTGTTTAAAGAAAATAATAATGCCGGATAAACCCGGCATTATATAATAGTTTAAAAATACTGGCATCTAACTAAGTTGTCACTCCGCCCAGCTCATCACATAATTTCCATTCTCAATCTCCAGTGCCTGCTTCGTCAGCATCAGTGGACGAAAAGTATCTACCATTACGGCTAACTCCTGTGTTTCCTTTTTGCCAATACTTTTTTCTACCGCACCCGGATGCGGGCCATGCGGAATACCGGCCGGATGTAAGGTTATCATTCCCCTTGTTACATTTTTACGGCTCATAAAATCACCATCTACATAATAAATTACTTCATCACTATCTATATTACTGTGATTATAGGGTGCGGGGATTGCATTGGGATGATAATCGTACAACCTCGGTACGAATGAGCATACTACAAATGCATTTGTTTCAAATGTTTGATGTACTGGTGGTGGCTGGTGTACACGGCCTGTTATAGGTTCAAAATCATGAATTGAAAAAACGTAAGGATAGCAACAACCATCCCAACCTACTACATCAAAAGGATGAGTGCCATAGTGCAAGCCATACATCATCCCTTTCTTTTTAGCTTTAATCAGATAGTCGCCTTTTTCATCAACCGTTTGTAAATCCTGCGGCGGACGAATATCTCTCTCACAATAGGGTGAATGTTCCATCAACTGTCCGAACTTACTCATGTATCGTTTAGGATAGCGGAGTGGAGAAAAAGACTCAACAATAAACAATCTGTTCTTTTCGTCTGCAAATTCAATCTGGTAGATCGTTCCCCTTGGCAATACAATATAATCGCCATAACTAAATGGCAATTCTCCATACTGTGTTTTAACAGTACCGCTTCCTTCATGCACAAATATCATTTCGTCAGCATCGGTATTCTTATAAAAATAATTTTTTGTTCCGCTTACCGGTGCTGCCAATACAATATGGCAATCGTTATTTACCAATACAGGTATCCGACTTTGCAAAAATTCGCCACTGGGTTTTATATTAAAACCTTCGAAGCACCGGTGCTGCAACATTTTTTCTTCTGCAATAATGGGCGACACATCTTGCTGTTGTTCTGCTTTTATTATTTGTGTGGGTGGATGGCAATGATAGAGTAACGAATAATCATCGCTAAAACCTTCGGTGGAAAATAGTTGTTCGCTGTACAATCCACCATCGGATTTGCGGAATTGGGTGTGGCGTTTATGCGGAATGGTTCCAAGTTTATAGTAATGAGACATGATTATATTAATTAAAAAGTAAAAAATCAAAATTTAAAAAACAGCTGGTAATGATACTTTAAATTTTGACTTATTGGACAGACAACTCCAATGTAGACAACAAGAAAATGTATTTCCACTTTCGTTTGTCAATGTAATAAGTAAAGTTGCGTTTAAAAGGCATGTCTTATTTTTGATTTCAGTCCTGAGCTTGTCGAAGGATTGCTTTTAAATTGCTAATTCAAATTTACAATACTCCATTGACAAGAATAGGATTAATATCAGACACACATGGATACCTGGATGAAGCAGTTTTCAGACATTTTGAAAACTGTGATCAGGTATGGCATGCTGGAGATTTTGGGAATATTGACCTGGCAAATAAATTAAGTGTTCAATGGTCAGATCGAGACTCCCAAAAAGTCGGGACAAGCAGTCAGGCCAAATTCAGAGGCGTTTACGGAAATATTGATGGTACTGAAATAAGAACTATTTACCCCGAGCAATTAGTTTTTATGTGCGAAGAAGTAAAAGTAATGTTACGGCATATCGGTGGTTCCCCGCCCAAATATAACCCGGAAACAAGAAAAGAATTATTGGAGCACAAACCGCAGCTTTTTATAAGTGGCCATTCGCATATTCTAAAAATAATGTACGATGAGAAAATTGGCTGCCTGCACATGAACCCCGGAGCAGCGGGAAAACATGGCTGGCATAAAGTTAGAACATTGATACGATTTATTATTGATGGTAAGGAGATGAAGAATTGCGAAGTAATTGAACTGGAGAAAAGATAGTCTTTAATCAAACTGGTAAAAGCAACCGCTCATAAAAAATAATATATCTTCCTTAAAGTAAGCCAATATCTTTCTCAAAAATTTTCATCATGCTAAAGCTAATAAACACTTCATTTTTGGTACTTGCATTTTCTTTTACAGCAATAGCGCAACAAGGCAGCCCATCAGAATTGCAGCAAATTGAAACAACAGTAAACTGGTACTTTGACGGGTGGGCTACAGGCGATTCCACCAAAGTGGGCAGGGCTATGCACAGCACTTGTCATTTAAAATTTTTTCGTGACGGAAAATTTTCTGATATAACGAGAGCTGATTACTTGTCACGGTTTAAACTGCATGCCCGCCCAGACAGTTTAATTACCCGCATCGCATCTATTGATTTAACGGGCAATATTGCATCTATTAAAGCAGAAATAATAACCGCTACTGATATTTTTACTGACTATTTTAATATGATAAAAACCAATGAAGGATGGTTTATTACAGATAAAATTTCAACTCGAACACCAAAAAAATAATTCTATATTACTATAATCTTACCAAAGAAAACAAGGAGTAATTGACGTTAGCAAAGCTCTTTATTACGAAGCCATAACAAAATAGCCCCGACAAATGCGGAGCTATTATTTATTATTTTTTATAACGATTACATTCCGGGAAACCACGGTCTTCCAATATTCTCTCTGAATGGCCATGGTATTGAAATTAGAATTATGAGCAAAGCCAGTCCATAAAACAATAATGTTCTTTTGTGCTTTACGGAATCAGCAACATTCTTTTTTGAATACGAATAACCAATATGTATAAGAATGATGGCTATTACCATTCCGAGAAGGTGTTCAACAGCAAAAAATCTTGCAGCTGCATTTTTCATTACTACTCCCATTCCATTGCTTTGAATGCTTTTTAAACCCAACGGACCAGTAATCCACTGGTACAACCCAACCAGCAGCATAATATCTGCAAAGATCATCAGGAATAAACCTGTCTTTCTATGGCCAGAAGTAAACGCTTTGTTCTTATCTGCAAAGCTTTTATATAATGCTACCAATAAAAGTATCAAAATAACCCAACGAAGTAAACTGTGCAAATGCAATAATCCTTTTTCCATAGCAATTGTTTTGAATGCTCAAAGCTACAACAACCTGACAACATGAAAGCTAATTAAACTGCTTCAGAAAATGTAGCATAAAAGAGGTTACGAAATGGTAGTGACAGTTTGCAAATGCTCATCCGTGTTGCTATACTAAAAGTGTGCGTCGCAACTGACGATGCTAGTTGTAATGCAGCCCGTCTTCAAAAAAATCCGTGAGATAAAGTGGCTATATAAAATTTATTCAGCCCAATCAGCTATAAAAATATTAGTATCCCTTGTACCACCATTGTTGCGGTTACTACAAAAAACTATTTTCTTACCGTTAGGAGAAAACATGGGAAATGCATCAAAACCTTTATCCCGGCTGATCTTTTGAAGATTGGTTCCATCATCGTTAATGGTATAAAGATTAAATGGAAATCCTCTCTTGTATTCGTGGTTGGAGGCGAAAATAATTCGTTTGTTATCCGGCATATAAGCTGGTGCCCAGTTAGCCTGACCGTATGTTGTAACCTGACGGGCATTACTGCCATCTGCATTGGCTACCCATACTTCCATATTGGTTGGAGCCACTAAATTTTCTGCTAATAGCTCCTTATATTCTTTTATTTCTGCTGCTTCTTTGGGGCGGCTGGCTCTCCAAATTAATTTAGACCCATCCGGGCTAAACCAGGCGCCGCCATCGTATCCTAGTGCATTGGTGATGCGTTGTTCTTTACCAGTTTCCAAATCCATTATGTATAATTCTATATCGCCATCCTTAGTACTGGTGTAAACCATTTTCTTTCCATCAGGCGACAAAGTTGCCTCGGCATCATAATAAGGAGAGTTGGTTAATTGCTTTACAATTTTACCATCAAGGTCGGTCATAAAAATATCGAAACTGCTATATAGAGGCCAGATGTATTTGTTACCGTATTTTGCTCTGTCCGGTACAGGTGGACAAACTTCGCTACCTAAATGAGTGGACGCATAAATAATATGCTTGCCGTCTTTTGTAAAAAAGGCACAGGTGGTGCGACCTTTTCCAGTACTCACCATTTTATAATTAAAAGTTTCGCCTTTTTTAGTAGGTACTTTTCCAACAAATATCTGGTCGCAGGGTGTGCCGTCTTTAATATTGGTACGTTGAAAAACGAGATACTTGCTATCATAGCTCCAATAAGCTTCTGCATTATCGCCACCAAAAGTGAGTTGTTGAATGTTTTTGAAATGTGTTTCTTCTGCATACTTTAATGTGTCTGATGGGTCGGACGGAGAACTAGCCAGTTTTGCACTGTTATTGCAAGAAGAAATAATTACTGCTGACAGGATGGAAAAGAATGCAAGTTTTTTCATTATTGTTCGTTTTATTGGCTACCGTATCAGTTAGGGCTGCAAAGTTATTTTCGTTATAACTTTATTTTGTCAGCCGATTGTCATACTCCGCTTGTAAAATCAATTAATTTTAAATCATGAAGTGCTTTTTTAAACCTGCCTTTGCTTCCATCATCATTTTGCTATATGGATGCAGCAACAATGATACTCCTGTTCCATTTGGTGAAATATTGACAAAACCACCTTTTGCGGAAATCACTGATAGCATAAAGAATGACCCGGAAAGCCATGCATTATATTTTCGCAGGGCGATATTATTAAATACGAATAATTTGCCGGAGCCAGCCCTGGCAGATTTTCAAAAAGCCTGGTCGCTAAAAAAAGAAGAGCAATACGCTTTGGGGATTGGTACGTTGCTGTTGGAAAAGAAACCCGACTCAGCCATAAATTTTTTGAATAATGCGTTGAAAGAAATTCCGAACAGCATACTGCTACAATTAAATCTAGCCCGATCGTATGCTGCACAAAATAAAAATGAGGAAGCATTGGCCTTGTGTAATACCATTTTACAGGCTTACCCGGAGCAAGTGGATATTTTAAAAATGAAAGCCGACCTGCTAAGTAAAAAGGGAGATAATATGGCAGCCATTGCCATATTTGAAAAAGCGTATGCGTTAGCTCCATATGATGTAGAACTGAATTATTTACTGGCCTTAAAATATGCAGAAACAAAAAATAGCAAAGTGCTGGCATTGACAGATTCGCTAATTAAAGCGGACTCATTAGGTATTCATGCAGAGCCTTATTATTACAGGGGGATTTATTATACTTCAATCAATGATAAAGAAAAAGCTCTTTCCAGTTTTGATTTTGCCATTGCACATGATTATAATTTTAAAGAGGCGCATATAGAGAAAGGTGCTATCTTCTACGAAAGAAAGCAATATGAAGAAGCGTTGAAAATTTTCAATTTGCTGCTAACCGTTTCTCCAAAATATGCTGATACTTATTACTGGATCGCTAAATGCCAGGAAGCAATAGGGAAAAAGGAGGATGCGAAGCTGAATTATCAAAGAGCTTACAGTTTAGACAATACCCTAACAGAAGCAAAAGAAGCGGCCGATAAACTGAAATAGAATTATCTTGCATCGCAAACGGACACACATGCCCATCATTGCCCCTTCTCTACTCGCTGCCAATTTCTTAAACCTAGATGCTGAATGTAAAATGCTGAATGAAAGCCAGGCCGATTGGTATCATTTAGATGTAATGGATGGCCGCTTTGTACCCAATATTAGTTTCGGACCGATGTTGATTGAGTTTTTTCGCAAAGCCACTACTAAAGTTTGTGATGTGCATCTGATGATTGAGGAACCGGAAAAATATGCCGAACAATTTAAAAATGCAGGTGCTGATATTCTAACCGTTCACTTAGAAGCCTGCAATCATTTGCATAGAAATATGCAACAAATAAAAGGATTGGGTATGAAAGCCGGTGTAGCATTGAACCCCCATACTCCTGTTGCATCGCTTGCTGATATACTGCATGATATTGACCTCGTTTGCCTGATGAGTGTGAACCCGGGTTTTGGCGGACAAAAATTTATTCCTTTTACTTTAGAGAAAATAAAACAACTCCGCAAAATGATCGATGAAAAAGGATTGAAGGTGCAAATTGAAATAGATGGCGGTGTTACATTGGAAAATGCCGCTTCTATTGTTGCCGCAGGTGCTGACGTATTGGTAGCTGGAAATACAGTTTTTAAATCTGCTAACCCTGCTAAAACTATTCAACAGCTTAAAAAATTATAAAATGGTTTATCATTTTTATTGATAGACCCTTACATAGTCCACCATCATTTTCTGCGGAAAGATGCTATCATCAACCCCAAACTTACCGCCCCAATTACCCCCTACAGCTATATTGAGCAATAAGTGAAATGATTTATCAAAAGGCCATTCTTCTGCATTGACACCGGTGTTTTTAAAAACCAGGTACTCTTCGTTATCAACAAAAAAATGAATCGCATTTTCTGTCCATTCAATCGCATATACATGGAAGGAAGTTGAAAGATCTTTTCGCCACACTCCTTTTGTTGTTTGGGTGCCTTGTATATGATTAAATGATCCGGTATGCACACTTCCAAAAACAGAATCAGGCATATAGCCTACATTTTCCATAATGTCTATTTCACCACTATGCGGCCAGCCACCATATTCCCAATTAGTTGGCAACATCCAAATGGCAGGCCATATACCTTTTCCTTTGGGGAGTTTTGCCTTTACTTCAATACGGCCATATTTC
>CAZXMP010000093.1:14727-15959 GCA_964641575.1 uncultured Chitinophaga sp.
AATAACCTTTATTTTTTGAAACTAATCGGGCTCAGGTATAATTTTTCCCGTCAAAAATTTCCTTCCTGGCCTGTATTACTAATTTGCCTTTTTGCACATAGGCATTCTCTTTTCTGTTCCAGGTATAATATTGCAACTCATTATTACCCCAACCGCACACATCCGGACATCCATCTCCTTTATCATAACTCCATCTGGCGGTATCAGGTAACCCTTTATAATTAAATTCATCTGCCCATACTAATTTTTTAAACCCGGACTGTGAGTGTGCAATACAACTCCAGCAGGTAAACAACATTGTTATTAATACAGGTCTCATTTAATTTTACTTTTAATAAATTCAACTAACTGTTTTCAATTGACTTTGTGCTTTGTTAAATCTACGTATCTTGTAGCATTATCGCTTATGAAAATGCCCTTTCGCCAATTACTGCTTACAACTGTCTGCATTTTGCTTGTGGCAATTTCTTTCTCGCAAAGCAAATCTGCCTATGTTTCCGGAAAAGTAGTGGATGAAAATGAAAATCCCTTATCAAAAGTTTCAATTGCTATTCTTGGCCAGTCAAAAGGTTTTACTACTAACGACTCTGGTTTATTCCGCATAAAAGTTACTGCCGAAAAAGCTTTTGCCCTGGTTTTTACTTATACAGGCCGTAATACTGTTCAAAAAAATTTCTTACTCAGTGAAGGTGAAGAGGAAACAATCACTATCCGACTTGAAAGAGGAGATAAAACCTTAGAAACTGTAGTGGTTACCGATCAGCGGGATAGACGAGAAGCAGGTTTGATCCGACCCAATCCAAAAACCATTCTTAATCTTCCATCGGCAGTAACAGGAGTAGAAAGTTTAATAAAAATATTTGTAGGTTCTAATAATGAACTGACCTCGCAATACTCCGTTCGTGGCGGCAGCTATGATGAGAACTTGATCTATGTAAATGATTTTGAAATATTCCGCCCTTATCTCGTAAGAAGCGGACAACAGGAAGGGCTTAGTTTTATCAATCCTGAAATGGTTCGTGGTATAAGTTTTTACAACGGTGGTTTCCAGGCAAAGTATGGCGATAAAATGAGCAGCGTATTGGATATTCAATACAAAAAACCAAAACGCTTTGGCGGTTCAGCTTATATTGGCGTATTAGAACAGGGTTTACAATTTGAAGGCATCAGCAAAAATTCAAAATTCAGTTACTTGCTAGGCGTCCGTAATCGCAGCAACAAAAATTTATTAG
>CAZXMP010000094.1:0-15908 GCA_964641575.1 uncultured Chitinophaga sp.
CCTCTGTCGTTCGCTTGATCCCCAGCAATTCTCCGGGCAAGGTTTCCATTTCCTTCCGCAAACTTTGTAGCGGATAAAAAACCCCATAATGCTGCGTTACTTTTTTCAACACTTCTTTGGGAACTGATGCTGCTGTATGTGCCACTACTCTACCGGGCAAACTAATATCTACAATCACATCATCTATAGCATCATCGCTTACTGCAATAATATAAACATCTGCATTTTTATTGATCAGAATTTTATAGTTGGTAGATTCTGTATCCCACTCATATGCCAGGTCAGTAGCGGCAGAAGCATTGCGGCTATATATCTGCACAATATTATGCCCTGCTGCTTTAAATTTTCTTCCCAGCACCGCCGCTACATTTCCCGAACCGATTATTACAATATCCATAAAAGCCCCTGTTTATTTTCTTTAATCAAAACCATGAACTAATCCTAAAGGTACATCCTATTTTTGCGTTGTATGAACTTATCCCAACGTTTAGCAATTCGTTATATCCGCACCAAATTCAAACTCCTATCGGCCATCTCCAAAAAGAAAGCGGCAGAAAAAGCATTCGAACTCTTTTGCACTCCGCAATCCCGCAATAAAAAGAAAATACCAAATGTTTTTGAAGAAGCAGAGAAGCTTCACTTTGAAATAAACGGTGCTATCGTTCGTGGCTGGCGGTTCAATCATCCTGCTGAAAGAAAAGTATTGATTGTACATGGTTATGAATCATCCATTATCAATTTCGACCGTTACATCAAACCGTTAATAAAAAAAGGATATGAAGTGTTGGCTTTTGATGCACCGGCACACGGCAGAAGTGGTGGTAAGAAAATTACTGCTCCCTTGTATAAAGAAACCATTCAAAAAATAAATAGGCTATTCGGGCCGGTACAATCTTATATGGCACATTCATTCGGAGGATTGGCCGTAAGTCTGGCCTTGGAGGAAATCAGTCATACCAGCGATTATAAATTAGTATTAATTGCTCCTGCTACAGAAACAACAACGGCTATCGATACATTTTTCCGTTTTCTTCAAATCGATCCATCCGTTAAACCAGAATTTGAGAAAGTGATCATAAAGAAAGGCGGGGTAAGTTCAGAATGGTATTCTATCAAAAGAGCAATGAAGCATATTCAAGCAAAAGTTCGTTGGTTTCATGATGAAGATGATGATACAACTCCTCTCAGCGATGTACTAAAAGTAAAAGATCAAAACTATCCGAATATTGAGTTCGTATTTACCAAAGGATTAGGTCATCGACGGATTTACCGGGACAACAAAGTGACCAAATCAATTGTTGAGTTTTTATGAACCAGATTTTACTATTATTGTTGCTGTTTACCTGCGGGAATGCCTGCAATAAAAAAGATACCATGCCTTCGTCTCCCACATACAGCTATCTAGCATTAGGCGATTCATATACCATTGGCGAAATGGTAGCACCCGCCGAAAATTTTCCTAACCAGGCTGTCACAATAATGAAAATCGAAGGCTACAATTTTAAACCGGCCCGAATCATCGCCAAAACCGGCTGGACAACCGACGAATTGGAGAATGGAATTACAGCCGCCAATGCCATCGAACCCATTCTTACTAATTACGATTTTGTTACCCTGTTAATTGGTGTGAATAATCAGTACCGGGGTCGTAGTGTTGCCAGCTATCGTACGGAGTTTGAAGCATTGTTGAAAAAGGCCATTATATATGCTGGTAACAGGGCAAGCCGGGTCGTGGTTTTATCAATTCCAGATTGGGGAGTCACACCTTTTGCATCCGGCAGAGACCGGGCATTAATTGCCGCAGAAATTGATGCCTACAATGCGGCCAACAAGCAAATATCTCTTTTTTATAATGTACACTATTTAGACATTACCTCATGGACAAGAGAAGCCGCCACCGACATCAGTTTGCTGGCTTCAGATGGGCTTCACCCGTCAGGAAAAGAGTACAAACGATGGGCAGAGCAGTTAAAAATATTTTTCAAAACAAAAATTTAGTTGATTTTCAGAGGGAAAAGCACTCAAAATCAATTGAAAAATGATTGACCATTGGGTTCGCAAATTATTGTTTCCAGAAAAATTTATTATCCTTGCCCTAACTTGCAGCCGCTGAAAAGCCGTTGTACCATTATATATAGTATCCTTTATGGCGAAAAATTTACTGATAGTTGAGAGTCCGGCGAAAGCCAAAACAATTGAAAAGATCCTCGGAAGCGACTTCCAGGTAAAGAGTTGTTTTGGGCATATCCGTGACTTGGAGAAAGCGGGAATGGGAATTGATCTGGAAAAAAATTTTGAACCCCGCTACATAGTTCCTGATGATAAATTGAAGGTTGTTAATGAGTTAAAGTCGTTAGCTAAAAAATCACAAGAAGTGTGGCTGGCAACTGATGAGGACCGTGAAGGAGAAGCCATCAGCTGGCATTTATGCGAAGTATTAGGTCTTGATCCAAAGACTACCAAGCGAATCGTCTTTCATGAAATCACCAAACCTGCTATACAAGCCGCTGTACAAAATCCACGAAAACTGGATATGAACCTGGTAATGGCGCAGCAGGCCCGACGAATATTAGACAGAATTGTGGGTTTTGAGTTAAGCCCGGTTCTCTGGCGCAA
Organism: uncultured Chitinophaga sp.; assembly: GCA_964641575.1. Lineage (GTDB taxonomy): Bacteria > Bacteroidota > Bacteroidia > Chitinophagales > Chitinophagaceae > JJ008. The sequence goes on from CAZXMP010000094.1 coordinate 2,617, forward strand.
AATGAGTATGCGGAATAACCTGAGTGCAGGCCGTGTACAAAGTGTAGCAGTTAGAATAATTGCAGAAAGAGAGAGAGAAATAAATGCATTTACTCCTGTTAGCACCTATAAAATAGAAGGACTTTTTACTGCTAAAGATGTATCTGATAAACCCGTTACATTTTCTGCCGAAGGCAAAAAACAAAATGTAGCAGAGGATGCTGAAGCATTTTTGAAAAACTGCATCGGTGCTGATTATAAAGTAAAAGATATACAGGTTAAACCGGGTAAACGTTCACCTGCTCCACCATTTACTACTTCTACGCTTCAACAGGAAGCTTCAAGAAAACTAGGCTACGGTGTAGCGAGAACCATGCAGATTGCACAACGTTTGTATGAGAATGGATACATTACTTATATGCGTACTGATAGTGTGAACCTGAGTAATACTGCGTTAGCTGATATCACCAACACTGTTAAAAGTATGTATGGTGAGGAATATCACCAGTTCCGCAAATTCAAAAACAAGAACGAAAGTGCACAGGAAGCTCACGAAGCAATCCGGCCGACTTATACCAGTAATGCATCTATTGAAGAAGCAGAATGGGCAAGATTGTATGAATTGATCTGGAAAAGAACAATGGCTTCGCAAATGGCCGATGCGGAATTGGAAAAAACAGTTGCTAAGATTGAAATTTCTACCAATAAAGAAGAGTTAACAGCAAGTGGTGAAGTATTAAAGTTCGACGGTTTCTTAAAAGTATACAGAGAAGATAAAGATGATGATGAATTAGAAGAAGAAGCAACCGAAGGAATGTTGCCGCCACTAACCGTGGGAATGCAACTGCCATTAAAAGAAATGAAGGCTACGGAACGTTTTAGCCGACCTCCTTCCCGTTATACCGAAGCTTCATTGGTAAAAAAGATGGAAGAGCTGGGTATTGGACGGCCATCAACTTATGCTCCTACTATTTCTACCATTTTAAAAAGAGGTTATGTAGAAAAAAGAGATAAGGAAGGTGTGATCCGCTTCTACACAGTTTTCAATTTGAAGAATGATAAGGTGAGTAAAGAAATGGCCAGTGAAAATACAGGTGCAGAAAAATCAAAACTATTTCCATCCGATCTCGGATTGGTTGTAACCGATTTCCTGAAACAGTATTTCGATGACATCATGGATTATGGCTTTACTGCTAAAATAGAAGGCGAGTTTGATGAAGTAGCCGAAGGCAAGATGAAGTGGAATAAAATGATCGATGATTTTTATTTGCCTTTTAAAAAAGATGTTGACAATACGATTGAAAACGCAGAACGTATAAAAGGTGAAAGAGAATTAGGTGTTGATCCGGAAAGTGGCAAACCAGTTGTAGCAAGAATGGGACGCTATGGAGCCATGATACAAATTGGTGTGGCAGATGATGAAGAGAAACCCCGCTTTGCAAAAATACCTACGGGACAGAGTATTGAAACAATTACTTATGAAGAAGCCATGAACCTGTTTGGTGCACAAGGTTCAATGGGACAATATGAAGAAAAAGAAGTGTCAGTAAATGTTGGTCGCTTTGGCCCCTATGTAAAATGGGGTGATGATTTTATTTCTCTTCCCCGTGGTACAGACCTTGGCACTGTTGATCTGGAAACGGCTATTAAACATATCAAGCAAAAGCAAATTGCAGATACACCGGTCGGTTCATACGACCAGAAACCAATTATAAAAGGCACCGGACGTTTTGGTCCTTATATTAAATGGGATGGGATATTCATCAATGTTCCCCGTCGCTATGATTTTGCAAACTTGTCGCAGGAAGATATGAATGAGTTGGTTGAAGCAAAAGTTAAGAAAGAAGCCAACCGCTATATCCATCGCTGGCAGGAAGAAAATATTTCTGTAGAGAATGACCGCTGGGCTCCTATCATCAAATTTGGTAAAAAGAAAATTCGCTTACCGAAAAAAGCTGATGATACCCGGTATACTGCGGAAGATGCAGCGGCCTTTACATTAGAAGATGTAAAGAAAATTATTGAAGCCGAAATTCCGGGAGCATTTACGAAGAAAACGAAGAAGACGGCTACGAAGAAAAAGACACCGGCAAAGAAAGGGGCTGCTCCTAAAAAGACAGCAGTGAAGAAAGCGGCGAAGAAAAAGAAATAATGTCGTATCAATTCAAATACAGCATAACTCTTGAAGAGTACGAAGAATATGCCTTATTTACAGCTTGGAAAGCCCCTTGGCAAAAAAAAGTCAAGCAAAAGTTTATTATAAATAATACTCTATTCTCAATATTTGTAATGACTGCTACTTATATAGTCTTAGAAAAAATTGGACCTGCAAAGAAGAATAACTACCCGGTACTTTTTATTTTCTTTATTTTCTTCTTGTTTGTTGCTGTTTCATTAAACTATTATAATGTCCCGTATAAGCTAAAGAATAAAGCTAGGAAATTTATAGAAAAAGAGGATAACAGAAATCTTCTTCTTGAAAGAGAACTAGAGTTAAATAATGAAGAACTTATAGTAATCAATCAGGAAATTAAGTCTTACCAAAAATGGACATCCATTACCAAGTATGCTGTTTCCGAAAAATATTTTTTCTTATATGTAAATTCTGAAAGTGCACATTTAATTCCCAAGAGACTTTTTTCATCGCAGCTAGAGATTGATAATTTTGATAGGTTTTTAGCTGAAAAGATCCCTTTATCATCTTCTTTTCGATCATTAGGAATATAAATTATCTTCGATTTTATGAAACGTTCCTACTGGGAAAAAATGGCTCCTTCCTACAACGATGAAATATTCGATGTACTGCACAATGATAAAAAAGCCCTGATCCGTTCTGTAATTAAAAAATATTCTTCCAAAAATAAAACGGTTATTGATATTGGTTGTGCCATTGGTAAATGGCTGCCGGTGCTCTCCCCTGCTTTTAAAAAAGTAGTTGCTGTTGACATTTCTGCAAAGAATCTGGAGATAGCGGCACAGCTTTACCCGCAATATAAAAATGTAGAATATGTACGAGCCGATATGAGTGGCCCAAAAACAAAAGTACCGCAATGTGATTTTGGTATATGTATCAATGCAATTCTTACCCCAGTTCAAAAAGACAGGGATATTTTCTTTCAATCACTCTCGGCTTGTGTAAAGAAAGGCGGACGTATTGTAATTACTATTCCCTCCATGGAGTCTCATCTATTAGCCAGTGTTATACAGCAGCAATATAAAATTGATAAGAATATCTTCCCTGCTACAACCAATGCAAAAGAGGCCATCCGCAAATGGAATAATATACGCCAGGGCAATGCTGACATAGATGATGTGCCGCATCATCATTACCTAAAAGAAGAATTACAGTTGCTACTTTCCAAAGTTGGTTTTGCTGCCGAAGAATTTCAGAAAATCGAATACAACTGGGACACAGAATTCATCAAAGCTCCAACCTGGTTAAAAGAACCGATGCCATGGGATTGGATGGTGGTGGCGAGGAAGGGCCTCCCCAACCCCTCCGAAGGAGGGGCTTAAGACTCCGATAAATTAAATGGTCTTTTAATGCATTTTAATTCACCAATGCGTAAACCGCAAAACTCGCCAACCAATGCTCACCTCCATATTCTCCGCTTACCACATGTGGTAGTGCTGTAGAAAGATGATTGACAGAGGAACGGAGTAATAATTTCTTTCTTGCATCATTTGCTGGTAGAGCTGCAGCCAATCCTTTCATACACCAACTCCTGCTAAAACTTAAACCATCGAGGTGAACGATTTGCAGATCTGCTCTATCCGATACTACTGGTAAAATTGTAAGATGCTTTAAGCTTTGCGTGGAAAAGAACTGATTGAACCAGACTGTAAACTCCTTCGGTGATAATACTCGTCGCATTAAATCAGCTTCCTCTAAACTGGGCGATAAGAAGTCTGCACCATTCGGCTCCCAGATAGCAGGTGCATTTTTATCCTTTCCGTAAATATTTTTAGCAGAGGCAACAATGGCATTTTCAAATTGATTGTTTTTTGCCGCTCTTGCATAATCCAATGCAAATACTAATCCGAATGCCGTATTAGGATGAACTCCGGTACGGTTAGGGTAAGTTTGTTTGGGAAGAAACTTTGTCCACAGGTCAACTATTTTTCTAGTCAACGGCTGCATGGCTTCATGCCAGCGTTTGGCATCTGCATCATCCCAATTATACAACTCTTCATCCAGTTTTAATATCCAGGCCCAGCCGTAAGTTCTTTCCCACGATGCAGTGAGTGGCATACTGAAATACTTTACCTCATCAATTATGTTCTGCTTAGTAATTGTCTTATTGAGTGTTTCTCTTATCAATGCAGCCTCCGGCATTTGTGGGAATAATTTCAGCAGCCGAATCAACATCCAATGGCCATGCACCGACGAGTGCCAGTCGAAACAACCATAAAATGTTGGATGCAATTGTTTAGGAAGTAATACATGGTCACTATCCGTATAGGAAGTATGATTCGTTTTGTTTGGAAACTCCTGCAACACACATTTTAATGGCAGCGAAGCAAGATGCGAAGCCCCTTTCAATGTCAATTCAAATCCCGAACTATCCTTTTTTACTGAAAACAAATTATTTACTTGTGATCTTGCTGTTGCAGATGCCAATAGAAATACAGGAATAAGTAGTTTAGATTTCATCCACCAAACTTAAAACATTCTGTTAACAGTAAGGTATGCTACAATAACGAACTATAAACACTAAACTCAAAACATAAACCGTTTCCCCCATCTGTGGAAAAGTTTAACTATTTCATATCAGGTTCTATAAAGATATTGTGAAGGAATCGCCACCCTGGAAACAAACAAAGAGATATCTGCTCTGCTAACTTTAATTGATGATCCTGATGAGGAAGTGTTTGGATTAGTTTCCAATAAGATCGTTGACTATGGTACTACCATCATTCCTAACCTGGAGCATCTTTGGGAAACTACACCCGACGAAGAAATTCAAACAAGAATTGAATTATTAATTCATCGTCTGCATTTCACCGATTTAACAGAAGATTTTCGTCAATGGAATATTTCCGGCCATCATGATTTGTTGCTTGGTGCTATGTTAACCAGTAAATTTCAATTTCCCGATGTATCTACCGCACCTGTAATGCAGGAAATTGAAAAAGTACGTCGCAATATCTGGTTGGAATTAAACAACTACCTCACTCCGCTTGAACAGATCAATATTGTTACGAGTATTCTTTATAGTTACTATGGATTAAAAGGAACAGAAATTAATTACAAAGAACCGAATGAGTTTCTGCTGCACAAAACACTGGAGGCGAAAAGAGGTAACCAGATCAGCAATGGCATTTTATATCTGGTGTTGTGCGAACTGTTGGATATACCTGTGAGAGCAATCAATATCCCCCGACAATTTATAATTGCTTATTTCAAACCGGGTTATTCAGATGAAAGTTTGCCTAACCCTGTTCATAAGATTGAATTTTATATTGACCCCACTTCTGGCCAGGTGTTTACACAACAAGATGTAGAAAACTATTTCAAAAGAATTTCTGTGCCACCTGTTGGTGCATATTTTAAGCCCCGCAAAAACAAACAAGTTATTCAACAACTGATAGAGGAATTCAGTAAATGCTTTACCTCTGAAAAAGATAAGTATAAACAAGCCGAGCTAATGGAATTGGCTAAGTTGCTGGAATAATTCTGTTCATTCCGATTACAAACTTAAATCCCAACCATTTCTATATTCTCTTTTCACAAACTGGTTGGCTTCTTCAAAGTTGGTGACTTTCATATTAGCAGCATCCCATAATAGTTTTTTGCGACCTAAATATTTATCGCCCCAGCCTGTGAGTTTTGGGTTTTTCATCAGCCAACTGCGAATGGCAAGATTGCCCATCAACACACTTTCTGTAAATGGCCCGGCATACGAAAACGGTGAGCTGGTTTCTCCTTTACCATAGCCAGCAATGCAGGCATTTACCCATTGCAGGTGATGGCCTTCTGGCACCCGTTTAATTTTTTCTTTTGGCATTGTCTTCTCCGTCATTAAACGGGTTGGTAATAATCTTGGATTGGCACCATAGCAATCTGCTAATAATTTTCCTTTTGTGCCTATAAATAAAACACCTCCATCCCAATTACCAAATGGCTCTTCGGGCAATAATTCATCAGGACGGTCAGGCAATAAACCACCATCATACCAGGAAACTTTTATGCTTCCTTTTCCATTTGTTCTTGGATAATTGAGATGAATAATAGATGCTGGAGGACAGGCATCCGGATTTTGCGTATCATTCCACATTTCTTTCCATACCGTTCCTACACTGCACTCCGCAGAATCAGGATATAGAATAGGCAATATTCTGTAAATAGGATCCATGATATGACAAGCCATATCTCCTAACGCCCCTGTTCCAAATGCCCACCATCCCCTCCAATTAAACGGCAGGTAGGCCGGATTATAATCGATATGTTTAGCAGGGCCAAGCCAAAGATCCCAGTCCAATTCAGATGGGCTATCAAATTTTCCTGATGGTGTTGATTGTCCTTGCGGCCAAACGGGTCTGTTCGTCCATGCTTGTGCCTCGGTTACTTTTCCAATCATTCCTGCATCAATCATTTCTTTTGCTTTGCGTACCCCATCGCCGGAACCACCCTGGTTGCCCATTTGTGTTACCACTTTATATTTCTGTTCAGCCTGGGTTAATATTCTGGCTTCGTAAATGTCATGGGCCAATGGTTTTTGTGTATAAACATGTTTACCCAATCGCATAGCGGCCAGGGTCGCCACTGCATGAATGTTATCCGGTGTTGAAATACTACAGGCATCAATATTGTTTTTTTCTTTTTCAAGCATTACCCTAAAGTCCTTATGATAAGTGGCCTTGGGAAATGCCTCTCTTGATTTTTTTGCCGCCCTGTCATCAACATCACACAAGGCAACAATATTTACATAGGGGCTTTTTGCAAATGCCTGCAGATCGCCATGCCCCATTCCGCCTACACCAATACCGGCAATATTTAATTTATCACTGGGAGCAATAAAACCACGGCCTAATACATGGCGGGGTAATATTAAAACACCAGCACCTGCTACAGCTGTGTTACGAATAAAATTTCGACGGGAGAGATTTGATTGCTCATTAGCAGCTTGTGCTGGTTTTTTTTCAGGGGTCATTCTGGTAAATTTTCATCAAGTTTACATTAAAATTGTAAGATGACAATCAACTGGAGCGATTTTGAAAAAATAGATATGCGTACGGGAACAATCATAACGGTAAATGATTTTCCAAAAGCCAGAAAACCCGCATACCAACTGACTATTGATTTTGGCAACGAGGTTGGTATAAAAAAATCATCCGCACAAATAACAGCACATTATACCAAAGAAGAATTGCTCAATAGGCAGGTAATTGCAGTCGTTAATTTTCCACCCAAACAGATAGCAGACTTTATCAGCGAATGTCTGGTGTTAGGTGTATATGATGAAAACAAAGATGTAATTTTATTGCAGCCCGGTAAACAAATGCAAAACGGGATGAAAATCGGCTGACCATGTCAGACACCTACACTACATACTATCATTCACCTGTGGGAATATTAAAGATTTCCGGCACGAATGATTATATAAATGAAGTAACATTCCACGACACTTCTCAAAAAGCAGAAGGCAACAAGAAACATTTACCACCCATGCTTATTAATTGTGTGGAGCAATTGATCCAATACTTTAACGGAGAAAGAAGAATTTTTGAATTACCATTAAATCAACAAGGCACAGCCTTTCAGCAAGATGTATGGAGCCTGCTTACACAAATACCATTTGGTAAAACGATCAGCTATCTCGATTTAGCAAGACAAACCGGTGATACAAAAGCCACAAGAGCTGTAGCCAATGCAAATGGGAAAAATAATATTGCCATTATCGTTCCTTGTCATAGAGTAATTGGATCTACAGGAGAATTAACAGGATATGCCGGTGGGCTTTGGAGAAAAAAATGGTTATTAGAACTGGAAGCTAAAGTTGCTCACGGAGTACAAACTTTGTTTTAAAAGCAGATTTTTCTGGCAACAGTATCGTTAGGGAAGGTGCCATTTTTTATTACAAAAACTTTTTGTTGGAATAACCCATTTTCCTGTGCAATGTGGCAAGTTGTATCTGCAAGATTATTCCAGTCAATACCGATGGTATCTTGAACATATACACACAGAGTATCTGAGCCCTGCCTGCCGGTACAACGAGATGCACCATACACATAGCTTTTATTTGCCTGAAGCACTTCTGTAATCTTAATAAGCTTCTCACAATCTCCCTCACAAATATATTGTTTGGATGTAGCGATATACAATCCAGCATAAAAAACCAGGCAAACTAATAAAACTAATACGCTATTTTTTTTCATCGTTCCTTCTTAGTATAACAAATGACAAACAAAAAGCCAGCAACGCTGCAATTACATCCCACCAATCCCATGTAAATTTTACATTAAAAATATGCTGAATAAACTCGGAGCCAACAACGATTATTAAAACTAATAACGGTAAATATCGAAACCTTTTGTATTGAGTATTCTCCCAAATAAACAAAGCAGAAGAAAACGAAAAAGCCCAACAGAAATCTGAGCCAGAGAAGATGAGTATTCTTTCAATTAGTGATAGTTCATGTATAGTAACAAGCGGCTCTCGTTTACCCAATAGCTGCACAAACCAATAACCAGGCCGAAAGAAAAAATAAATGAAATACCCGATTATTAGAGGAAGGAGAACATAGAAAAAAATTTGCTTTCCGATCCGGCTCATATCAGTTCGGAACTGGTAAACGCAAACGGTAACAAAAAGCTTGCTGTTTTAATAATGTAAACTTGTCCTTGCTGTCCGCTGAGAATTAGTCGTATTGGTTTTTCGGTTCTTGTTTCATACTCCAATAAAGCCTGGCGGCACATACCACAGGGAGAAATTGGATGATCGCTTTTAACCACTTCGCTGCTATAGCTGATGGCAATGCTCTTTACAGGTACTTTAGGATGAATAGTGGCAATAGTGCCTAATAAAACTCTTTCTGCACAAATACCAACTGGATATGAGGCATTCTCCTGGTTAGTGCCTGCTACCACTTCTCCATTTTCTAGTATTGCTACAGCACCTACAAAAAAGTTAGAATAAGGAGCATACGCATTTTCTGTAACTGTACGGGCTTCTGTCAGCAACCATGCATCTGCTTCGCTTAACTCGCTAATGTCGTTATACACTTCGTATTCAAACTCAAATTTGCTTTCTTTCATATGGCATATTCGGTTAAAGAAAAATGCCCCTGAAAAATATCAAGGGCATTTAAAGTTAGTTTATTTTATCATACGGAAGAATCGTTTCCATCTTGGTCCTCCGTCGTAACTGAACCAGATCATCCATGCCTTCCCTACTACCCGGTCTTCCGGCACAAAACCCCAATAGCGGCTATCCTGGGATCCCTGGCGGTTATCTCCCATCATCCAATAATAATCCATTTTAAAAACATAGTCTGTTACTTCTTTCCCATTGAGTAAAAACTTACCATTCTGCATGGAGAAATCATTTCTTTCATATACACGGATTGCTCTTTCATATATTGAATAATTCTCCGGAGTTAGTTTTAAGGAAGCTCCTTTTTGGGGAATCCATACAGGCCCAAAATCTTCTCTGCTCCATTTGTGAAGTGTATCATAGGGAAATACTTCTCCCCCACCACCATTGTATTCTTCATCTAACATAATAGTTGAAACCAAACCACTCTTCATCAGCTTTTCTTTGTTCTGATTGGTTAGTAACATCCGGTACTCATTCATTTTAACACCAGTCAAAGCAATTTCTCCTTTCTCTGCATTCATATCATACTCGTCTTTCATTACTTCAAAGTCAAGTCCGGCGGTTGAAATAACGATATAAAATAATTCGCTATGAGGGGGAATTGATTCTTGTTGTCCATTTATATAAACAATATCTTTTTTTACTTCCAGCATATCGCCTGCTATGCCTACACAACGTTTGATATAGTTATCAGATTTATCAACCGGGTGCACAACGATAGGATAGTTTGCCGGGTCATTTAAAATTTGTCTGTCACCTGGAGAACCCTGTTCAGCTCTTCGTTTAATATCATAATATGGTATAGCAGATTCATAACCGTCTGCATGTATCACAGTATCTCCCGCGGGGAAATTAAATACCACTGCATCACCTCTTTTTACGGGAGATGCAAACCATCTTGTGTAAGGAATTTTTATGGCGGTGGAATATGATTTTGCTGAACCAATGGGCATATAATTATGTACAAAAGGAACAGATAGCGGGGTATTAGGAATGCGGGGGCCGTAACTAAGTTTACTTACAAATAAAAAATCTTTTACCAGCAATGTTTTTTCCATGGAACCGGTTGGAATAGTATACGCTTCAAAAACAAATGTGCGGATCAATGTGGCTGCTACTACTGCAAATACTGCAGCATCAACCCATTCTCTCCAACCTGCTTTTTTATTTCTTTTCACTCCTTCTTCTCCAATAAAATTTGGATTCTTTTTATAGGCGAGATAAGGAAAGTAGACCGGTGCTGCTAAGGATGCAGCAGTATGGCTTCCGAATGAAAATTGTCCGAACACTTTTGCAAACTCAATGAAAATACCCGGACTAATGAACCAACCTACTACCGGGATGAATTGCCAGAAAACCCAATGTTTGGGACGTTTCGCCAAATCCTGCATTACCCAGGTATTGTAAAATGGAACATAGGCTTTCCAGACAGGTGCACCTGCTTTTACAAATAGTTTGGCCAAGCCAAAGGAAGGCAGGAAAACAATCAGGGTACTTATCAGGTAAACAATGAAAATATGTTGTAAGGGCATAGCCGTATTTTAATAAGCGACAAAAATATCATAATTATTTGCGTATCAAAATTTTAATCTTCAAAGTTTTGCTAAAGCAGTAGCGGATTTTGCCCGGAAATAATTCTATTTTCGGTAACCATTGATATGAACCATTTTACGATAAAAGACATAGAAAACCTTTGCGACATTAAAGCCCACACACTGCGGATATGGGAGCAGCGGTATGAACTGTTTACTCCCAAAAGAAAGGAGAGCCAGCACCGTATTTATGATAATGATGACCTGAAAGAACTTCTTCGGATTTCATTTCTATACCATAGCGGTCATAAAATATCAAAGATCGCCGCTTTAAAACCAGAAGAGATACAACAACTTGTTGAAAAAACCAGTTTCCAGCAAACTAATAATGAAGTATTTGTTCATCAATTAATAGAAGCAGGAGTAGATTTTGACAAAGAAAAATTTGAAGGTATTATCAACTCGCTGATAAAACGCATAGGATTAGAACGATGCATTATTGACGTATTTTATCCTTTTTTGCAGCGCATAGGTCTTTTATGGATGACTAACAATGTGATTCCGGCCCAGGAACATTTTAGCAGCCATATTATCCGGAAGAAAATAATCGTGGCGACAGATGGATTAAAAAAAGCCAACCTCAACAGTCATACTATGCTTGTGTTTGCACCGGCTGGCGAGTTTCATGAAATTCCTTTACTGGCAGCAAATTATTTTTTGAGAAAATACCATAACCGAACTGTTTATTTTGGTGTTAATGTGCAATTAGAAAGCCTGGAATATTATTTGCAACACCAACCAGCCAATTGCTTATATACTCATGTACTAACAAAGCTTACTAATGATGGTGTAGAAAACTATATAGAATGGCTCTGCAAAAAGTTCCCCAATAAAAGCATTGTTCTATCAGGACCTGCAGCAAAATGTATTCAACAGCCTCCTGCTAATCTGCAAATCATTCACTCAATTGATGAAATGATTTCTTTTGCAAAGAAAAGAGGCGAAGAAAAACTATCATCTACTTAGGCATTACATAATTGCTTACATCTTCTGCTGTAATTGTTTTTCCCGATAAGATCACCAATCTTTCTACTACGTTTCTTAACTCACGGATATTACCAGTCCAGTTGTATTGCTGCAATAGTTTAATAGCATCTGTATCCATGGGTTTTTGCGCAATGCCATAATCAGCACATATATCTGTAAGGAACTGATCCACTAATAATGGGATATCGTCCCGCCTGTCGTTAAGCGAAGGAACATGGATAAGTATAACACTTAAACGATGATATAAATCGAGACGGAAATTTTTTGCTTCTACTTCTTTTAATAAATCTTTGTTGGTAGCGGCAATTACCCGAACATCTACACTAATATCCTTATCAGCTCCTACCCGTGTTATTTTACCTTCTTGTAATGCCCTTAATACTTTTGCCTGAGCATTGGAACTCATATCGCCAATTTCATCCAGGAAAAGTGTACCGCCGTTGGCAGATTCAAATTTTCCAATGCGTTGTTTGATGGCGGAAGTAAAAGAACCTTTTTCGTGGCCAAACAATTCGCTTTCGATCAATTCTGTTGGAATGGCTGCGCAGTTTACTTCAACAATGGGCCCTGTCGCTCTATTACTTTTTTCATGCACCCAACGAGCCACTAATTCTTTCCCCACACCATTCTCACCGGTAATCAAAATACGGGCATCTGTTGGCGCTACTTTTTCTATGGTTTCCTTAATCTTTTTAATAGGATTTGATTCTCCTATCATTTCCTGCACTTTGCTTACTCTTCTTTTCAGCACTTTTGTTTCGGTAACAAGAGTGCTTTTATCCATCGCATTACGGATAGTGATCAGCAAACGGTTTAGATCCGGAGGTTTGGAAATATAATCATAGGCACCTTTCTTAACTGCTTCTACAGCCGTTTCGATATTTCCATGACCAGAGATCATGATAATGGGAACATCTGCATTTATTTCTCCGGCTTTTTGCAAAAACTCTATGCCATCCAGTTTAGGCATTTTTATATCACACAAAACCAGGTCGAATGTTTTTTCTTTGAATTTTTTTAGTCCTTCTTCCCCATCAGCAGCCTCCTCTACTTTATACCCTTCAAAAGACAATATTTCGAGCAGAGTCTTACGAATTGCTTTTTCATCATCAATAATCAGTATATCAGCCATCATCTATTAATTTATGCCGTAAAAATAATTGATTTGCAGCGAACCGAGGCAAGTTGCAGAGAATCAGCTAAAAACAAATTGGATGAGCTATTAAAAAGGAATAGCTGTTACATCGACTCCTTAAGACTTGTGGGTGAGTTTGAATGACTAGTAAAATAAAAGGCCGGGTAGAAACCCAGCCTCGTTTTAAAATCCAATATCCTATGAAAAACCGTGGTAAAGATGGGGAGAAAATATCAAACAGTTGCAATAAAAAAGAGTTTTTTTCAATAAATACCACAAA
>CAZXMP010000095.1:0-15633 GCA_964641575.1 uncultured Chitinophaga sp.
AAACTACAGATTGCCTTCACAAATGTTTGGCAATTTGATGAAAAGGTCTATTTTGAGTTTCCAATATATCCAAAAAATGAAAAACTTAAAATTTAACCCGCCTATCGCCTAAACTTCTACATCACTTTTTTCCGAATTAATCAAAGCCAATATCCATTTGAATTGTTGTGGCAGTATGCCATGCAAACAAACCTAAACTGTAGGAGTTATGAAAGCATTTATCAAACAAACCGATCATGAATTAATCCATCTGTTTACAGAAGGAAACCTTGATGCCCTTGAAGCATTGGTGCTTCGGCATAAGGATAAGTTATATACCTCTATTTTGTTCCTGGTAAAGGACAAGTACCTGGCAGAAGATATTTTCCAGGACGCCTTTATCCGCATAATAGATACCATGCGTGGCGGACGCTACACGGAAGAAGGGAAGTTTTTACCCTGGGCTATGCGTATAGCACATAACCTGTGTGTAGATCATTTCCGTAAAGTGAAAAGAACTCCGACTATCCGTACGGGTGATGATAAAGATATATTTGAAGTATTGAATTTCTCTGAAGACAGTGCAGAAACTGTGATGATGAGAAGACAAAGTCATGACAGAGTTCGTGACATGTTGCAAAGCCTGCCAGAAGATCAAAGAGAAGTTATTATATTGCGTCATTACGCAGATATGAGCTTCAAGGAAATTGCGGCAGCAACTAATTGCAGTATTAACACCGCCTTGGGCAGAATGAGATATGGATTGATTAATTTGCGTAAACTAATGACACAAAAACAGATTGCTTTATAAGCTCTTGTCATTCTGTATCTCCATCCGGAGTAAAACGAATTCCCTAATCAGAATTTTGTTTGCTTGCCATACCGGAAGGCTGGTACAGAATGACACCAAATTGAAAAAGCCCCTGAAATTATCAGGGGCTTTTTTATTATAGCAGTTTCAAATTTATTTTTTCTGCTTTGCAAATGTTTCCAATCCGCAGATAAGCCAATCTGCAAATTCTGCCGGATCCGGTGTATAATATTTTGTCTTCGTTAATAAAACCTGCTCCGGATTAATAATTGCATATTGCGGTTGAGAGGTAGCACCAAAATTTTCTATCTGGAAGGTTGACCACTTATCTCCTACTGATACAATTGATTTTTCTGTTCCGTTTGATAGCATTACTATTCGTTGCTCCGTCAATGGTAAGTTCTTTTTTTCATCTACATATAGTGACACTACAATAAATTCATTTCGCATCAGACTATCCACCACTTTGTCTGGCCATGCCTTTTCTTCCATTCTGCGACAGTTAACACATGCCCAGCCGGTAAAGTCAATCAACACTGGTTTATTCTGTTCTTTCGCCAGCTTTAATGCGCCATCATAATCGTTATGAATGGGTTCAAAAACCCCCGACTGTCCTTTTTCATTATTATAAACACTATAAGTTCTGGGAGGTGGGAAGCCGCTTATTAATTTAAGATCGGCAGCTTTGGTATTGGTAAGACCCGGAATAAGATAAATGGTGATGGATACGAACAAAATAATAAAGGCAACTCTTACAAAAGAAAATTTCTTTACTGGCGAACTATGCCCTATTCTTAATTTACCTAACAAGTATAAAACAGTTAGCAGCCCGATTAACACCCATAGGCCGATAAATATTTCTCTTTTTAAAAGTCCCCACTGTTTCACGAGGTCTGCATTGGAAAGAAATTTTACTGCTAATGCCAGTTCCAGAAAACCCAATACCACTTTTACATCCGTCATCCAACCGCCAGATTTTGGTAGCGATTGAAGCCAATGCGGAAACATGGCAAACAAAGCAAATGGTAATCCGAGTGCAATACCAAAGCCAGCCGCACCAACAGTAAGTGGCCATGCACCCTGGTCTGCTACACCCACTAATAAAGTTCCCAAAATTGGACCCGTACAAGAAAATGAAACAATAGCCAAAGTAGCAGCCATAAAGAAAATACCGCCAATATTTCCTAAACCGGATTTAGAATCCATTTTGTTCGCTAGCCCGGCAGGTAAGCCGATTTCAAACAAACCAAAGAAAGAAAGAGCAAAGAAAACAAAGATGGCAAAGAAGGCAAGATTCAGCCAAACGTTGGTTGAAATATTATTAAATATCTCCGGGCTAATAGCTTTACCTGCTACATGAAAGGGTAATGTAATAAGAATATAAATAAGAAAAATAAAGGCACCATATAGA
This sequence comes from uncultured Chitinophaga sp., assembly GCA_964641575.1. GTDB lineage: Bacteria > Bacteroidota > Bacteroidia > Chitinophagales > Chitinophagaceae > JJ008. Next base: position 2,202 of record CAZXMP010000095.1, read on the forward strand.
ACAGCATTACCAACTCCGCTTTTTTTGCCCGCAGATTTTTTGGTAAAGAAGGTTACCGTTACCGGAATCATTGGAAAAACACAAGGTGTAAGTAAAGCTATTAAACCACCTAACAAACCCAGAAAGAAAATCGTCAGTAAACTCTTGTCTTTTGTACCATCATCACCACAAGGGCTTAACGGGTTGTTTATATCTATAGAAGCAACTTTGGCCTGCCATGTTGACTCTACTCCATCTTCCATAGGAACGCTAAAGAAAAAAGTTGCGGCGGGATAAAACTCATCTGCCTTTCCATAGGTGTAATACAAAGTGCCGGAAAGTTTTGCCGGCACCGTACCGCTAATCTCAATAACAGTTTTCCATTCTACCGCTGTTTCGTATACACTAACCTTTGTATTTTCAAAAATTGCACTATTAATTTCTGTGGGCTTTGTTTGCAACGCAAAATCACCTTGCTGTACTATGGAGGAGTCGGCAAATTTTAACTCGGTAGTTTTTATTTCCAGTAATACCTGGTTGGGAGCATATACCTGCCAGCCACCACTGATTGTTCCGGAAAAGCTGAGTTCATATTTTCCTTTATCTAATTTCTTGCTGATAACTTTCCAATCTTTTATAGCACCCAAACTATCTTGTGCAAGCACAGAGCCAATACCCAGGAAGACCGTACAAAAAAAAGCAAGTATCTTTTTTACAGTTAGCATTGATATTCTCATTTAAAAAACAAACGAGTCCATTTAAGAACTCGTTATATGTAAAATTATTTTTGTTTCCGTTTATGTTAGCGGTACAGAAAAACTAACTTTTTTGGGCGGCAAACATTTTTTATCATCACAGGTTTGATACTCTACAGTTCCTGAAAAGTTGGTTTTTACCTTCCCTTTCATTTTTATTTTCTGTACAAAATTAACCGTGTTTGAATACTGATGAGCTGATATGCCTAAAGCTGCATCTTTCATTACTTCCATTTTACCCACCTCTTTAACCTTACCATCCAGACTAAATAAAGGATTGGGATTAATTACAAATTCTGTTGGATCAATGATTGCGTCTGCCGGCTGCTTTTGAGAATATAAGTGCCACTTATTTTGTATAGTGGCCTTCATATGAATCTCATAGTTCTTATCATCAATTTTCTTGGAAGTAAATGTCCATGTTACAGGATTTAACTGTGCCTGACTGGTAAAAGCAGTTGCCAAAATCACTGTAATTACTAATAACTTCTTCATTTCTTAATTTTTTAAACCCGGTACGAAATCGACTATTCTATTTATATCTGCAAATTTACAACCCCGTTTCCTTGTTTTATGTAAGCAATATGACCAAGGGCTGTTAATAATTAGATAAGATGACGTTTTAATGCACAAGTTGCGTTGCCATCAGCAATGTACGAATGATTTCCTGGCCGTCTGTGTTTCCCAATACCGGAGAACATGCTCTTTCCGGATGTGGCATCATACCAAATACGTTCCGGTTGGCATTAGAGATGCCGGCAATATTTCTTGTTGCACCATTTGGATTGGACACCACTGTTTTATTACCATTTTCATCACAATAATAAAATATTACCTGCCCGTTAGCTTCCAGTTCATTCAACGTTTTTTCATCGGCATAATAACGGCCTTCTCCGTGTGCCACCGGTATCTTATATATTTTCCCCGTATGATTAGTAATAAAAACGTTTTTGCAAACAAATTGTTGATTGGCATTTCTCAATAACCCGCCGGGCAGTAAATGCGACTCACATAATATCTGAAATCCGTTGCAAACACCAAATACTTTTCCTCCGGCATTGGCAAATTCAATAACACTCTGCATCATCGGGCTAAAACGGGCAATAGCGCCACATCTTAGATAGTCTCCATAAGAAAAACCTCCCGGTAAAACGATACAATCTTCGGTACTAAACTTGCTTAAATCTTTGTCTTTGTGCCAAAGCATAGAAACATCCTGCCCCAAATCATAACTAAGCGCATCAAACATATCTCTGTCGCAATTAGAACCAGGGAAAACAACAACGCCAAATTTCATATTTTGATTTTCTGTATGTGAGCAGCAAAGATAAAACATAGCAGCCAAGTGTTTTTCACCATTTCTTACCAAAGGAAAATACAGCCGGAATTTTACCACCCGGGCCCATAATATTGGTAGCCAAGTACAAATGCCACCGTAAGCCAAAACAATAGCAAGGGTAATATGCGCAGTGTGGAATACAGGTAAGTACAAGCATGAAAAGCAGCAAAAGGAATGGCCGCCATGACCCAGTTTTCAAAACTATCGCTGTTGTTTACAAAAGGGACTAAAATGGCCCCCAGCAAATATAAAAGTAGCAAACTCCAACCCTTTCGAACCTGTATGAGCATACGTCGCAGGCTATCCTGAACATAATACCCTCCCGCCAAAAAAGGTATTGCTAATAGAAAAGCACTAAAAGCAAGCCATACCGATTGTTTTACAAAAGGCAATCCAACAGAGAAATGAGGCAGAAAGGCCAGCCAACTCCAACTATTATCAATAAAAAGGTAAATGGCGAAAAAGTAATAAGGTGCCGTAATACCTAAAATACATAATACCCATTCGTTTAATCTAAACGGACGCATTACAGCTAATGCCAATAATACCCAGATAATAAAAGTGAGGGATGGAAAGAAAAGAAAACTGGCGATACCTAATGCTAACCCAATATTAAAAATGGCTCCCTTTGCATTTTGCTGATTGTATATTTTAAATAAGCTGGAAAGAATAAAAAGTAGAATTGTATTAACGAGGATAGGTGCTGAGAAAAAGTTCCACTCCGGAAATAAAGAGGTTATCAATAGATAAGCCATGCCCGGAAAATAAGTTGGCTTACTCATCATCCGCTGCGTATTGATAAACCGGGTAAGCATTATTGCCTGGCTAAATAATAAGAGAAACGTAATTATAGGGTAAATGGAAGGATTTAATTTGCCAAATGGCCCTAACAACTTCAACAACGCATTAAATAAAATACCTTCTTCGGAATCGCTGGTTGGTATATGTGGCCGAAGAAACATCGGGAGTTTTATAAGTACTCCCAATACCAGCAGCAGAAAAATATTTGCCGGAGTTTTTTGTTTAAATATTCCTGTCACGGATAATGGACAAAATTAGCAAGTTTAGTTATACTCGATTTTGGCAAAGCAAATATAGTTACGATACATACAAGGTATGATCATTTGCCGGGCACTTACCTGTTTGGCATACTTTGGCATAAACTCATAACCTTTATCAAGATTTTTTAAGGTGGGATTGCGGGTAAGTTGTCCATCAGGTGCAATACTGAAATCAGATAACAGGTTGTTTCTTCTCTCTTGTTGGTTAAAGAGAAAATGCAGTTGATCGCCAGTATTCATTACCTGGTAAGATAGCTGGTCGTCCGACTCATCATTAAATTGACTTTTGCCTACCACATTATTCCATTCCAACTGACCGTTTTTATTGAAAGACAGAATTGTAATATTATCTGCATGATACCGAACTGCTTGTCCGCTATTTCCCTGGCGGGAGTTCCACCAATAGTTATTATAATAAGGAGAGTAATAATAATTATTGAAAGAATTCATATACGGCGAACCGTATAAATAATTCCAGCGGTTCCAGTTATTGAAACGGGAAGTGGTATAATAAGCTTCGCTGCCAATAATAAAACCACCATCTCTTCTGGTAATGATGTTACGAATGAAATAATCGTTGAAAGCCATCTTCAGTGCAGCATCTCCCCTTGCTTCCCTTCTTAACTCTTCTGAAAAAACACTGGTAGTTTCAATCAGCGGCTGTTTATTTACTTTATCCCAGACATAAAAATAAAAGCCCTCGATATTACCTCTTTTTTCCTGGTAGTAAAAGGAGGTTATAAAATATCTTTTATTGTAGTTATCAACTTTAATATGTATTTCGTCCAGCCATGTTTTCTCCAAATTCAATTCCTGGGAAATTAACTCATCAGACAAGGCTGGTTTTATTATGAAGGCCGCTTTGTTAATATTATCATTATTTCCCCGTAAGAATTTACAGAATATCAGATCTCCTTCATTGTCCAATTGAAAATCTCCGAGATAATCATTCCGCTCATCCATATTAATTGGCAAGCGGCTCTTTTTCTGTACCTCAAGTTTATTATTCAGCAAAATTGTAGTCATCGCATACATTCTTTTGTTTTTGCTGTTTATTTTAAAAATGCCAATCTGGCTTTTGTCTTCGCTGGTTAATACGGTATATATCTTATTATTAGCAGAAAAGCCCACCTGGGTTGTATCTAACTCCATTACTTCGCCTATTTTTTCTCCATTGCCCCCAATCTTAGAAACCATACAATACACAATATTCTTCTTTTGGTATTGATAGATCATATAAGCAAAATCAGCGTAAGGGAAAAAGTCAACGTTGATCATCCGATCGTTATCCGGCACATAGTCCTGCTCTACTTTGGCTATTTGCTGCATATCGTTATTAAGCACAGATATCCAATTGCGGTTCCTTATATTTTTATACACTAAAAAATTACCCCCTATTTTTCCTACCACCTCAAAGTCGAGGCGACGGGTATCATCTTTTTCTGGCTCAGAATACACAATTTTTTGTGCAGCCGCTGAAATTCCACTACCCACCATGAACAACAAGAAAATCCATCTTATTCCTGACATAATTATCTGGTTTTTTGCTTATTAAAGTTACAGGTTGCCAGCCAAAATCGAGCCTGCTTTTTTAGAGATGATATGTTAATGTCTTTTGCATACGAACGACTCATTAAAACATCCGAAAGCTGCTTTGCCTCGTTTTTATATGGACGCAAAAACCGGAAGAATAGTAAAGTTTTGGTACTTGTTCTTTATAATTAAATTTTGCATATACCTTTGTCATCACACATGGCAGAATAAAAAATCTGTACCGTGACAAAACATAACTAGAGAAAGTGAAAATACCGACTAACAAAGTCACAGCCGCAGGTTTATTAATTGCCTTAGGAATTATTTACGGAGACATCGGCACCTCACCTTTATATGTTTTCAACGCCATTATTGGGGGAAGAATAGTTAGCGAAGAACTTATTGTTGGAACCCTATCCTGCATTATTTGGACACTTACTCTTCAAACAACCATTAAATATGTAATCCTGATTTTACGGGCCGACAACCGGGGTGAAGGAGGAACTTTTGCATTGTATGCATTGGTGCGGCGTAGAAAAAAATGGCTTGTTATACCTGCTATGATTGGTGGTGCCGCTTTGTTAGCTGATGGTATTATAACACCACCTATCTCCATCACATCCGCTATTGAAGGATTAAAACAATTGCCATCTTTGGGTATTGAGGATGGTAGTGATGCAGTTGTAATAATAGTATTAAGTATTCTTGCCTTGTTCTTTTTCATGCAGCAGTTTGGAACTGCCTCTATTGGAAAACTCTTTGGGCCGATCATGTTTATCTGGTTTACCATGTTGTTGGTACTAGGCATTATTCATGTATTCGACGATCTTTCCATTTTGAAGGCAATTAGTCCCTACTATGCAATTAATTTTCTTAAAAATTATCCGGAGGGATTTTGGCTATTAGGTGCTGTATTTCTTTGTACTACGGGGGCAGAAGCTTTATACAGTGATCTGGGTCACTGCGGAAAAAACAATATCCGGTCCTCCTGGATTTATGTAAAAATCTGTTTACTCATTCACTATTTTGGTCAGGGTGCAAATTTGCTTGCACACAGAAATGGATTGCATATTACAGATGAAGTAAAAAAATCGCTCAGCATTAATGCCTTTTACGATTTGATGCCACAATGGTTTATTATTCCAGGAGTTATTATTGCAACTTCAGCCGCCATCATTGCCAGCCAGGCAATGGTTTCAGGTGCTTATACGCTTATAAGTGAAGCCATGCGATTAAACTTGTGGCCAAAAGTAAAAATTCGGTACCCATCGGAAGCAAAAGGCCAACTTTTTATACCGGCTATTAATTTTCTAATGTTTCTGGGTTGTGTAGGCGTAGTACTTTATTTCCGTAAGTCGTCGAATATGGAAGCTGCGTATGGTTTAGCAATTATTGTAACCATGCTGATGACGACTATTCTATTTGCCAACTATCTCGTTCTACACCGGATAAAATCCTTATGGATTTATATATTCCTCGGTATTTATATTTCAGTTGAAATTGGCTACCTCGTTGCTTTAATGGTAAAGTTTACACATGGCGGCTACATTACTTTAATCATCGGCTTCTTAATGTTTGCCGTAATGTATATCTGGTACAGGGCCAGAAAAATCAAAAATCGCTATGTGGAGTTTGTGCGGATGGAGCATTATGTACCTAAAATACAGGAGCTGAGTAACGATAAATCCGTACCTAAATATGCCACTCACCTTGTTTACTTAACAAGTGCCAATAACCCGAAAGAGATTGAGCATAAGATCATTTATTCTATCCTGAATAAAAAACCCAAACGGGCCGACATATATTGGTTTGTGCATGTTGATACGGTGGATGATCCGTATACCTGCGAGTATAAAGTGGAGCACATTATTCCCAATGATATTATCCGGGTTGATTTCCGGTTGGGTTTTAGAATGGAGCCCCGCATCAATTTAATGTTTCGTAAAGTAGTGGAAGATTTAGTGGCTAATAAGGAAGTAAATATCATCAGCCGGTACGAAAGTCTGGCCAGCAGCAACACCGTAGGCGATTTTCAATTTATGGTGATGGAGAAATACCTTAGCCAGGATAATGAATTACCATTCTTTGAACGAATAGTTATGAAATTCCATTTCTGGCTGAAAGAGCATAGCCTTTCCGAAGAAAAAGGATTTGGGCTTGACCTTGCAAATGTTACCGTCGAGAAATTTCCACTGATAGTAGCACCGGTTACTACTTTGAAGCTGAAAAGAGTAGAGGAATAAACAGTTTTGTTAATTGTTTGTAGTTTCTTAGATTCGACTAGTAGCTCAGCAATTTTGTATAACAAAACTTTGTTAGGGCAACCATAATCTAAAGACCATAAACTAAAAACTGCTTTGCCTCCATTCATCTGGTATATCATTGCTGGCATTGCTGCACTTTCCATTCTTGCATATTTTATACAGGAGAAGCTCATCTTTAAGCCTGAGAAGCTCAAACAGGATTTTGCATTCAAGTACGATGTTCCCTTCCGTGAATATTTTTTTGATATTGAACCAGGTGTCCGCATCAATGCACTTCATTTTCACCGGGAGAAACCCAAAGGATTGATCCTTTATTTTCATGGCAATACAAGAAGCATAAAAGGTTGGGCCAGGTATGCGAAAGATTTTTATCGCTTCGATTACGATGTAATTTTAGTGGACTATCGTGGCTTTGGAAAAAGCACCGGCAAAAGAAGTGAGAAAGATATGTTGAGTGACATGCAATTCATTTATGACAAACTCAAGGAGGAATACTCTGAAAATCATCTCATCGTTTATGGTCGCAGTATGGGTAGCGGCTTTGCCACCAAGCTGGCTTCCGATAATAGCCCACGGTATTTAATATTGGATGCCCCTTACTTCAATTTCTTACGGGTCATTGAACGGTTTCTTCCTATGCTTCCTGTTCGAATAGTTTTACGTTTTCACTTGCGAACTGATCTTTGGTTGCCAAAAGTAAAATGCCACACTTATATCATTCATGGAACCAAAGACATGTTGATCCCGATCCGGCATAGCGAGGCATTGCAAAAAATAAACCCTCGTACAATTACGCTGATTCGCATACACGGCGGCGGCCATAATAATCTTCCATCTTTTGATGAGTACCATAATTTCATACGGGATATTCTCAAATTCGAATGATATTTCCACCCAACTGTTAAGGATTGCATAATTGATACTCCCTGGTGTAATATGGACTATTCTTTGAACGTCAAACACTAAAATGGAGGTATTTATGAAATCAAAACTCTACACTTTTTCTTTTATTGCCGTTTTAAGTCTGGTTACTTTTTCATGTAAAACAGCAAGTAAACTTTATGAAAAAGGCAATTATGACGAAGCAGTTGAATTAGCTGCAAAAAAACTGCAAAAAGATCCAGATGATGCCAAGCTATTGGACATTCTTCAAAATGCTTACCGCTATGCTGTTAATGACCATGAAGACCGCATACGTAACAACGCAGAAAGTAACAATGAATTAAAATGGGAATGGATGTACAACGAATACGTTTCCCTGCAACGATTGTATGATGCGATTTACAAAGTGCCTTCAGTATTTAATATTGTAAATCCAGTTAACTACTCTTCATATTTAGTAACCTATGCAGAAAAAGCTGGTGATATCCGCTTCGACAGAGGATTAACTTTTATGAATCGTTACGATAAACAAAGCTACCGCAATGCTTATCGTGAGTTCCAGGCGGCACTTAAATTCAAGCCCGGCCATAGAGACATCATTATAAAAATGGACGAAGCATACGATTACGCTGTAACCAATGTGGTTATTCTTCCGATGCAACAATATGGTGGCTATGTGTACAGTTCCTATACTATTGGAGGAAATAATTTTGACGACCAATTGATAAGAGACCTCCAATATAACAGTGGCAATGAGTTTGTAAAGTTTTATTCTGGTTGGGATGCCCGTAGTCAGAATATACGGGTTGACCAGGAAGTTGATATGCAACTGGCGAATGTAAATATTGGTCGATATTATGACAACCGCAGCAACAGAAGAGTTATGAAAGAAATTGTGGTAAAGGAAACGGTGTATAAACCAGACTCAGTAGTAAGAGAATATGCAAAAGTATATGCTGATATTAATACTACCCGCAGAACAATGAGCTCCAATGCGGTGATGCAGGTGAGAGTAAGAGATGCAGACGGCCGTTGGTTGTGGAGCGACAATTTTTCTGGCAACCATAGCTGGACAACTGAATTTGCAAGCTATACCGGCGATGCAAGAGCTTTGAGTGAAACGGAGAAGCAATTGGTAAACCGCAGACAGGAGTTTGCGCCACCAGAAAGTGAGATCATGCGAATTCTGCTGGAACAAATTGGTAACGATGCCCGGTATAGAATTGCAAACTATTTCAACCGCTTCTAAACCACTGATTACAGGATTTAAAGGATTATCGCTGATTGCCAGTATTTTTTAGTATTAATGAGGACATGTACTGCATGTCCTTTTTTATTTCCATCTTTGCGCCTCATGAATAAAGAAAGATTAAAGAAATACTGGAAATGGTTCCGGATCACAGCACTCGTTTATATTATGATAGGTACTGCTTTATATTTTTTGCAAGAGAAGTTTATTTTTCATCCAAAAAAGTTACCAGCTGATTACCAGTACCAATTTGATATTCCCTTTAAAGAAATAAATATTCCAATAACGGATAAAAAAAACCTGAGTATTGTTCAATTCACCATACCAGATTCTATTAGCAAAGGCATTGTACTCTATTTTCATGGCAACCGTACCAATATAAGCCGCTACGCAAAGTATGCAACTGATTTTACCAGCAAAGGATATCAGGTATGGATGATCGATTATCCCGGTTATGGAAAATCAACCGGCAAAAGAACAGAGCAAGTTTTATATGATGATGCACTGACGTTTTATAAAATGGCACTTAGCAAAGTATCTGCCGAGCATATAATTATTTATGGCAAATCATTAGGTACCGGAATAGCCGCTCAATTAGCTTCTGTAAGGGATTGCAAAAAACTGATTCTCGAAACTCCTTATTATAGCATGGATGCGTTGGCAAAACATTATTTCTTTATGTATCCTGTAATGCCAATGTCGAAATATTCATTACCCACCTTTGAGCATTTTAAATATATCAAAGCTCCGATCAGTATTTTTCATGGTACAAAAGATCCGGTAATTCCTTTCAAACATGCAAAGTGGTTATCCCAAAAGAAGCCGGGAACAGAATTAATAGTAATTGAGAGGGGAAAACATAACAACCTGAGTAAGTTTCCTTTATACAAACAGAAGCTGGATTCTCTACTTCGTTGGTAGAGAAATATACCACATTTGGGGTATTGACTTCGTTTGCAGTCTACTCTACCTTTGATAGATGAAACACCTTATCCTTTTCTGTTTCACTTTTTCCTGTTTGATTGCTAAAAGTCAGGACAGTACAACTTATACCAATCTTTTGCAATCGGTTCCTGAGCTTTGGTTAGCAGATAGTGTTCAAATAAATGCAGGAAAAGGAGAGATGAAATTGCTGGATACCAATTCAGTAAAAAAATGGTTTTCCCGTTTGTTGCCTTCTGGTAGTAATAATAGATTAAAGAACCGCAGTTACTGCCTTACCGGAAAAATAACTTCGCATGCAAATTTTGATTTATTATTGGTGCAGGAACAAAAGCAAAGAGATGATACTACAAGTGTTCAGGTAGTTTATTTAGTAAGCACAAAAAAAGATGGCACTTATATTTCTTCGCTGGAAGTAGCAGTAACCGGAACCCGCAAAAGATCTTTCTACAATATTTCTTCCTGGTTGTATAAAGATTACCAGATCGTTCAAGACAACCAGATCATCGTCAACGAAAAATCATATGGCGATATGAGCTATTACAAAATAAATGGTGGCGGTAGATTTATTCTTTCTTCGAATTATTAACTATTACTCTTCCAGGGTTACTTTACTTTTAGTAACCTTTAGCTTATATCCCACACCCACTTTCAATGCATAGTTTCTATCGGTATGGCTCACCGGAAAATCGAAGCAAACCGGGTAATTGTATTCACTGATAAGCTCATTAATAATTTCATAGGGGGTTTTCCCAAATGGTCTTTCTGTGTTTTGAGTATCTGTAAAACCGCCAACAATTAAACCAGCCAGTTTTGCCAGCTTACCGCTACGCTTTAATTGGTGCATCATGCGGTCAATATTGTAGAGTTGTTCCCCTACATCTTCAATAAATAAAATTCGTCCTCTTGTTTTTAAGTCGGAATCTGTCCCTACCAAATGAGATAGCAACGCAAGATTCCCTCCTACTAATTCGCCAACAGCTTCTCCTTTTTTATTAAACTCATGAGCCGGGCAGCTGTATTTAATCTTCTTTCCTTCCAATGCGTTTTTTAGAGAAAGAACAAATTCATTTTTATACCCTTCATCATTAAATGCACCTGCCATAGGTGAATGCAGCGATGAAATGTAATAGTTACTGTATAAATGAGAATGAAGAACAGTTATATCACTATAACCAATGATCCACTTGGGTTGTTTCTTGAATTTTTTGAAATCAATTTTATCAATTATCCGACCCATTCCATAGCCCCCTCTTCCGCACAACACTGCTTTTACTTCATCATCATCCAGCATTTGTTGAAAATCATTTAATCTTTCTTCATCGGTGCCAGAAAAATAAGTTTTCGAATCGCCGCCAACAGTTTTTCCGAGTTTTACCTGGTAGCCCCATTGCTGTAATGTATCAATACAGGTTTGTACTTTTTCAGCAAGCATAAAGCCAGCGGGGCAAACTATTCCAATGGTATCACCTTTTTGCAGGTAGGGAGGTATTTTAATCATAGTTAATCAGTAAGCCCTAAAGTTATTCCAATTCGTTCATTTTGGGCAATGCCTGCTATTCCGGTATTTTTGCAGACTTACAGCCTATCTGCAAAATGCTGAGTAGAGATATGAAGTACAAGTGTGCGACGCAAGAGACGATGATAGTAGCATCTGGCTGGAAACATAAATAGATAAAAATTTGAGGAGATTGCCTCGTAAAAATAATTATGACTGACCCAAAAAGATATTTAATCACTTCGGCCCTACCTTATGCCAATGGCCTGAAACATGTTGGTCATCTGGCGGGAGCATACATTCCTGCAGATATTTATGCCCGTTACCTGCGGGCACAAAAAAGAGATGTGGTGTTTGTATGTGGCAGTGATGAACATGGAACTGCCATTCCAATTCAGGCCATGAAGGAAGGAACAACCGCCCAGGCCATCATTGATAAGTATCACCAGGCAATGAAAGAAGATTTTGACGACCTGGATATCAGCTTCGATATTTATCATCGCACCAGTTCTCCATTGCATCATGAAACGGCACAAGAGTTTTTTACTAAACTGAACGACGCCGGTGAATTGGAAACAAAAGAAACGGAACAGTTCTACGATGAGAGTACAAAAACATTTTTAGCTGACCGTTATATTAAAGGCACTTGTCCAAATTGCGGAAGCGACAGGGCTTTTGGTGATCAATGTGAAAACTGTGGCACTACCTTAAGTCCGGATGAGCTTATAAATCCCGTAAGTACTTTAAGTGGGGCTACGCCGATAAAGAAAAAAACTACTCATTGGTATTTGCCGCTGGGAAAACATGAACAATTTTTACGGGAATGGATACTGGAAGAACATAAAGATGACTGGAGAGCAACAGTTGCCGGGCAATGTAAAGGGTGGATTGATGGCGGCCTACAATCAAGAGCCGTAACAAGAGATTTGGATTGGGGAGTGAAAGTTCCGCTAAAAGAAGCGGATGGGAAAGTGCTGTACGTTTGGTTTGATGCACCGATTGGTTATATAAGTGCAACAAAACAATGGGCGATAGATAACAAAAAAGATTGGAGACCTTATTGGGAAGATAAAGACACCAAGCTGGTACACTTTATTGGTAAAGACAATATTGTTTTCCATTGTATCATATTCCCCATCATGCTGAAACTGCATGGAAATATTTTACCAGACAATGTTCCGGCCAATGAATTTTTAAATCTTGAAGGGGATAAGATGAGCACCAGCCGTAACTGGAAGCTGGAAATGAGGGATTATATTAATGATTTTGTAAAGAAAGAAAACGGCGGCGGACAATGTGTGGACATGCTTCGATATTACCTTACTCAGATTGCCCCTGAAACAAAAGACAGTGAGTTTATGTGGAAGGGTTTTCAGGATGCGGTGAATAGTGAGTTGGTTTCGGTTTTCGGCAATTTTGTGAACAGGACTTTTGTATTAATGCATAAACTCTGCGGCGGTAAAGTTCCTACACTACATGAAGATATTTTGGATGATAATGACAAGTTTTTGATCGCTGAAATTGAAAATACAAAAGCAGAAGTTCAATCGGCCATAGAATACTATCATTTTAAAGATGCATTGTTCCAGATTATTGATCTGTCGAGAAAAGGCAATCAATATATGCAAAAGAAAGAGCCTTGGATTGTAGCTAAACAGTTAGCTGAAAATCCAGCTGCACAAAAGCAAATTGACAATAGCTTACATATTTGTTTGCAGTTATGTGCCAATCTTGCTGTGCTAATTAATCCATTTTTACCCAATACGGCTAAGAAGATGTTGCACATGATGAAGGTAGTAGACAAAATGCTTGATTGGGAAAATGCAGGTAAATTAAAATTACTGAGTGTGGGGTATAGTTTAAGGGAACCACAATTGCTGTTTAGAAAAATTGAAGACACGGAAATAGCAGAACAAATTGAAAAACTGAA
>CAZXMP010000096.1:0-15542 GCA_964641575.1 uncultured Chitinophaga sp.
CCCGCCATAATATGCACATTATACCCTTTATCTGTTAGGTTATTAATTAAGTCAAACTCTCCCGAAGCTCTTTTTTGAATTTCCTTTTTGGTAATGGAAATAAATTTTATAGCTTCTAAAAAAGTATCAATAAGATTATGATAGAATTTTTTTGCAATTTGTAACCGCTCCTTTTCTGTTTTTTCGGGAAATGCAATTGCGAGATTGCTCATTACAATAGCTCGTCGATATTTCAGCATGTAAAATACAAATCCATAAATACAGTCTGCTAAAAAATGCATGACCCGCCAGGGAAGTAATGAAATAAGCCAGAGAAAACCGTAGACTATATAATACATAAGAGGCCAAAGATACAATCAGAGAATGAGGATTTGAGCCAGGAGTTGGGAGTGTTAGTCGGGAATGGACTTCGCATTACGGAAATTCTCCTTTCATACAGAGTGTTCGCAAATGGTGATTAGAATTACATCAGCACAAGTGTGCGACGCAAGGAACGATGATAGTAGTACTGCGGCCGGGCTAATAAAAATTATAATACAATATTCTGAACAAGATTGCTTTTGTTTGGATAATCGGTATTGAAATGCAGGCCACGGCTTTCTTTGCGGAAACTGGCACCTTTTACAATAAGATAGCCTACGGTGATCATATTGCGCAACTGTAATAACTGTGGTGATAAAGAACTGCTTTCGTATAATTGTTCTGTTTCTTCCCATAGCAAATCGAGACGGCGCATAGCTCTTTGCAAACGAACATCGTTTCGCACAATACCCACATAATCACTCATTACCTGTTGCAATTCTTTCAGGCTTTGAGTAATAAGAATCATTTCTTTTGGTTCTGTAGTACCTCTTGCATTCCAGTCGGGAATATTATTGGAGATTGATAAAGTATTGATCTTTTCCGCAGCATCTACAAAACAACGATGCGCAAAAACCATTGCTTCTAATAAAGAATTACTGGCCAATCTATTCGCACCATGCAAACCAGTGCTGGCACATTCGCCACAGGCATATAAATTTCTGATGCTGCTTCTTCCCCACTCGTCGGTTTTAATACCACCACAACTGTAATGTGCTGCTGGTGCAACGGGTATCATGCTCTTTGTAATGTCGATACCAATCGATAAACACTTTTCATAAATATTGGGAAAATGCTCAATGAATTTTTCTTTGGTGAAATGACGGCAGTCTAACCACACATGTTCCGTACCTGTTCTTTTCATTTCACTATCAATAGCTCTTGCTACAATATCCCTTGGTGCAAGGTCTTTTCGTTCATCATATTTTTCCATGAAAGCTTCCCCATCCATATTGCGGAGAATACCGCCATCGCCTCTTACAGCTTCGGTAATTAAAAAAGCATGGCCTCTTACACCCGGTTCATACAAGGCAGTGGGATGAAATTGTATGAACTCCATGTTTTCGATTCTTCCTTTGGCACGGTACACCATTGCCACACCATCGCCAGTTGCAATGGCGGGATTGGTAGTAGTGCGATAAACTTGCCCGTTGCCCCCTGTTGCCAGCAATGTTATTTTGGCAAGAATTTTTTCGATTTTGTTGGTCTCTAAATTGAGCACATATACACCATAACATTCTACATCCGGTGTTGCTTTATTGACCAGGTAACCAAAATGGTGTTGTGTAAGAATATCAACCACAAAACAATGTTTGATGAACTCAATATTCTTTTGATTGTTCACCGCATCTATCAATGCTCTTTCCATTTCCTTTCCCGTTACATCTTTATGGTGCAGGATGCGAAATTCTGAATGACCTCCCTCTTTACCTCTTTTATAATCACCATCTTCTTCTTTATCAAATCTTGCTCCCCATTCAATTAATTCTCTCACTCTTTCCGGTCCTTCTTTTACTACTATCTCTACCACTTCTTCATTGCATAATCCATCTCCGGCAATTAATGTATCGTCGATATGTTTTTCAAAACTATCATTCTCTAAATCGTTAACCACCGCAATACCACCCTGCGCATATTTGGTATTTGTTTCATCGGCAGCAGCCTTTGTCATCACCACTACTTTCTTATCGGGAAATTGTTCTGCAATTTTCAAGGCATATGTTAACCCTGCAATACCTGAACCTATCACTAAAAAATCTGTTTGCATACTATTTTTTGTAACCCCAAATGTACTGCATCGCCGATTGATGACAAGATGTATAGGACACTATTTACTGTGGAGCCGTATACTTTACAATATCAACACCAATGCCATTTGGGTCAACGATTGCAAAATGACGGTCGCCCCAGGGCTCATCTCTTAATTCTACTTCGACAGGGATTCCGGATTTTTTGATTCGCTTGTATTCCGCATCTGCATCATCAACTTCAATCGTAATAAAAACACCTTTGCCGGAAAAAATTGATTGAAATATTTTTTGCTGTGATGGATGGTCCGGCTTCATAAAAGCAAGCTGATCATTCCCATTGGGTGTTTGTAAAAGAATGAACCATTCATTTTCAAACTTAACAGTAAATTTTAATGTTTGCAGGTAAAACTGTTTTGTTTCCTGCAGTTTAGTAGTAATTATTCCGGCATTTAGCTTCATATCTGTTGTATTTAGAGTTGCTGAATTTATTTGCATATCTGTGAGAAATGCTATTACAATTAAAGCGGCATAGGTTTTTGCCATAATATTTTATTTAAATACCGATTTGTAATTCAGTAAGATTGTTTGCAGGATTAATAAAATCCATGTAGAGATATTGCTCCCGGCAAAAACCCGAAAGTTGTTTTCCATTAGCATATAGTTCGCCAATTACCCGGTCATAAGTTTCATACAAATGTTCCCATGCTCCATGATGTAGTGTCGTTACACATTCAAATGGTGGCAATTCTTTGTAAAGGAATAATGATTCTTCTTTTGGCATTCCGTCAACCGGCAAAGCAATTTCTAATGTAAATACCGTGTCGGGCTTTCCATCAGCACCTAAATAGATCCATTGAAGCGGACCGGTAGGTAATAGCTCTTGCTTTGCAGCAACAGCATATAATTGTTTGGCAACTGTGCCTACATACTGGGCAATGTCTTTTAATGTAGTTCGGGTGGTGAAAAATAGTACCGGAATAGCGGGGATTGATCTGATTACCATAGCTGTTTGTTTTAATACTTCAAAACAACAACCGGGTAGTGACAACCCTGTGTCAGCAAGTTTTTAGCAGCAGAAAATTATTTATACTCTTCGCCCAATAGTTTAACCAATTGCTGCATAATAGTAAGAAAGGAGGAGGGAGACTCTATTTTTACTTTATCAGTGTACATGAGCAACCACCGGCAAAAATATTCCGGATGGGCTACCAGGAATTTCATATAAATGCGTTCGCCTCTTTCCTCCTGCGACACAAAGCCGTGATAAAACTTTTGCGCCTGTATGTACTTGCCAATATTTTTTTCAAAACTAACTACGGCTTCCTGCAACTCTCTTTCTTGTTGCAGCTGTTGTATATATTCATTTAAAGAAGGATGTGGCGTATCATCAAACCGCTCATCCTTTAATACGAGTTTGCGAATTCTATCGAGACGAAAATCCCGGTAATCTTTTCTCAACCGGCACCAGCCAATGAAATGCCAGGTGTTGGCATAATAGAACAAACCGATTGGCTCCGCATCTCTTACCGTCGTTTCTTCTTTATAAGCAGAATAATATTCCAAACTAATTACTCTTCTATCAACCGCCGCTTGTCGCATAGCCGATAAATGCAATTGTAATGTTTCGTCAACAGGAACTGGCCCGGTATGTATAGCAATTTTTTCATCCAGTTCTTCTACATAATCTTTATCGGTAGAACGCAGCACCGCTTTTATTTTATACATCGCAGAATCAAACTGACGTTTCTCCGCTTCATCCGTAAAATGCTGAATGAATTTGCTGCCGAGTAATAAGGAAGATGCTTCTTCCTGCGTAAACATAACAGGAGGCAAGCGATAGCCTTCCATAATGGAATAACCAATACCTACTTCTCCGATAACCGGAATGCCACTTTCATCTAATGCTTTTATGTCACGGTAAACAGTACGGAGACTCAAATTGAATCTATCGGCCAGCTCTTGAGCTGTCACCCTTTTCTTTCCTTGCAAGTGTACCAATATAGCATGAAGTCGGTCAACCCTGTTCACGGAGAATAATTTTTGTGGCTGCTAAGATACAGCGGCAAGATTAGTATTATTGACTGTCTTTAGAACGGATATAATGGCTTGCGCCTTCCACAATAAATAATTGAGCAAGCCCGTAAGTAGCCATAACTACTACTCCTGCTAATTCAAATGACTGGGAAAATTTATTGATGGCTAACACAGAATCAGATATTACAAAAAGTAAGGCACCCAGCATCATCCATTTTCCTGCTTCTTTGTTTTTGATAAAAAGCATGTGCATGGCCAGCATAAACATAAAGCTGATAACGATACCATAAATACGCACCGGCAATTTCATATCGCCCAGATGAGGAGATAGCAAAGCTATAAGTCCTACGTAATAAACTATAACAATCGCTAATAAAGCAATATTGCTTTTCACCTTCTCCAGAAGCCTAACCTGGTGAAAGAAGATGATGTAAAAAATATGTGCAATTAAAAAAGATGATAAACCCAATAAAAAGAAAATATCATTTTTAGATTGAAACATGAGCAGCACATCTCCACCTAATGAGAAAAGCAGTCCAAGAACAATCCATTTTGCTAATCCGGTGGTCAGGCTTTTTACCTGCGAGTAGAAATAACCAATCAATGCAGGAATTATCAATGGCTTGAAAATAGTTTGCAGTAAGTTATTTTCCAACTGAACGCCGATAATATCGCAAGTGAGAACTACAAGAAATAGAGCAATCCAGTGTTGTTTTTTCATAATGATGTTTTATACTTCCACCCACGCCTCATTCTCCTTAATCAAATTAATTAATTCTTCCACTGCCACTTCACTGTTTACATTTCTTTTCATCACTTCTTTGCCTTTGTACAAAGTAATTTTTCCGGGGCCACTACCAACATAGCCAAAGTCGGCATCTGCCATTTCACCAGGACCATTTACTATACAGCCCATAATGGCAATCTTTACGCCTTTAAGATGATTGGTAACGGCACGGATCTTTGCAGTGGTTTCCTGTAGATCAAACAAGGTTCTGCCGCAGCTTGGGCAACTGATATATTCTGTTTTCGAGATTCTTGTTCTGGTAGCTTGTAAAATACTAAATGCAGTATTATTAGTGAATTGATAAATATCTTTTACTTCTAAGTACGTTCTTCCCCTGGCTTTAATGTTTTCTAGTTTTGAATCACCACTATAGCCCAAACAAATTCCATCACCCATACCTTCTAAAAACAGTGCACCGGTTTCTGTTGCAAAATGTATCAAGTGTTCATCAGGTGTTTGCCAATTACTGTCCGTTATTAAGACAACCGGGTTTTTTATTTCCCTGCGCATTAATTCTGTAAACATCCGGCGAACAGATTGCATGGCATTGCTATTAGTAGAACTAAGACAAATAACCACTTTGGGGTCATTCGCCAGCCGATCGAGGAAAGGACTAATTGCAGCATTGTCGTTATAGCAATCAACCATCACAAAATTCAATGTCTCACTTTTTTGTTCTGCCTCTATAAAACCGCTATCGCTAAAAATGGGGAAGTATTTTGATTTGTCTGAAGCATCTGCCCATGCAGCCGGATATACAATCACTTTCAATGTACCGGGTAATGCAAAATCTATTATTTGATTCCCTGTAAAAATATAATCTGCCGCTGCATCACCAATTGTCCATTTATCTGTTGCTGCATCATAACTATAACCGATGCTTTGCAAATGAGACGGCGTTATCTTTTCAATTTTACTCAGATCAGCAACTACAACCGGCACCTGCTTGCCGCCAATGTTATCTACTGCAAATGTTTCTCTTCTTTTGTATTCGAATGGAGAATACGGTTGTCTGTTGTCCGTTGCCCGTTGTCCGGCTTCAGATGTCTGACTTCCTATCTTTCCGTCTTCCCGACTATATCTCTTCACCAAATCCTTACATACCGGTATTTCAAATTCCGGGTCTTCTGTTAATGAAACTCTAATTGTATCGCCTATGCCGTCTTCCAATAAAGTACCGATACCAACAGCAGATTTTATTCTTCCGTCTTCCCCATCACCAGCTTCGGTAACGCCTAAATGCAATGGATAAATTTCACCGAATTCATCAAACATTGTTTTAATCAATAATCGATAAGCCTGCACCATCACTTGCGGATTACTGCTCTTCATGCTCAGCACAATATTGTGATAGGTTTCGGATCTTGCAATCCGCAAAAACTCCATCGCACTTTCTACCATACCCATCGGTGTATCGCCATAGCGGCTCATGATACGATCACTGAGTGAGCCATGATTAGTGCCAATACGCATGGCGGTGCCATATTCTTTACAAATTTTTACCAGTGGCGTAAATCGTTCTCTTATCCGATCAATTTCTTCTGCATATTCTGCATTGGTGTATTCAATTTGTTCAAATTTTTTCTTGTCAACATAGTTGCCGGGATTGACTCTTACCTTTTCAATAATTCTCGCTGCTATCTCAGCGGCATTCGGAGTAAAATGTATGTCTGCTACAATTGGCGTAGTATACCCTCTTTTGCGAAGCTCATTCTTTATGTTCAGCAAATTCTCTGCTTCATTTTTAGAGGGGGCTGTAATGCGGATCAATTCAGAACCTGCTTCAATACAACGGATACTTTGCTCTACGGTGGCAATAGTATCCATCGTATCGGTAGTGGTCATCGTTTGAATACGAATAGGATGAAAATTACCGAGCTTTAGATCGCCGATACTGACTTGTTTGGTACGAAGCCTTTTATAATGAGTAAGTGATTCGCAGTACAATTGCATAGCTGCAAAACTAACAAAGATGAGGCAGCAAAGTTTACCAATCTTTAGTTTGCGAGCCCCCGCTTTTAGATTTTAATTTCTGCAATCGCTGCTGGGCTTCTTTCTCTTTTTGTTCCAGCAGTTTAAGGCGTTGCTCAGCTTCTTTGGGACTTAGTTTGGATTGCTGCTGCTTTTTTTGTTGCTGCTCATTTTTCTTTTTTTGCTGGTCGTCCTGCTTTTTGGGAGGAGGGGTTTTCTTTTTTAATTCAAGCATTGCTTTTTGAAGATTTTCTCTGGCTTCTTTATCGTTGGGGTCTTGTCGCAAGGCATTTTTATACGCTTCAATACTTTCTTCCAGTTTTTTTTGCTGGCTGAGAACCGCTCCTTTATTATAATATGATTTGGCTTTTAAACCAGCCTCTTTTGCATCTCCTGCTATTTGGGTAAATGCTTTAACGGCTTCATCACTTTTATTTTGCTTAGCTAATGCATTAGCCCGGTTGAATTTTGCGGTTGCGTTTGCCGGGTCGACTTTTAATGCTTTTTCATATTCTGTAGCGGCCTCATCAAACTTTTGCTGTTTGTATAAATCATTGCCTGCCTGTATCGCTTTCTGCACCGTTTCAGTTTGCCCAAAAGAGCTAAACGCACTTGTCATCAATAAGAATATGATTATTGAATACTTCATGCAATCACTTTTTTTCTTTCCGGAATAAAAAATTCCACCAATAAAAATACAAACATGCCCAGTGCCAACCACATATAGTAGGTTTTAAAATTCATTTGCGATACATCGCTGAAAGCCTTGGTTTCTATTTGCGATAATTGTGATTTCACTGCCTTCACCGCTTCATCACTTCCTTCCAATCGAATATAAATACCATTTGTTTGCTGTGCAATATCCTTTAGCACCTGCTCATTCAATTTTGAGATTACTGTTGCACCTGCTTCATCTTTTTTTACATCACCAGTTGCCGGATCAGGAATGGTGGTGCCTTCCGGAGAACCGATGCCAATGGTATTGATCATCACTCCTTCTTCTGAAAGGTCTTTTGCCGTTTTTACTGCTTCTTCATCATGTCCTTCCCCATCAGAAATTAATATCACCGCTTTGTATCTTCTTTCAGCAGGATTAAAAACTTTAGCACTCATCGTTAATGCTTCGCCGATAACAGTGCCTTGTTGTGGCACCGCATCAGGACCAGCCGATGCAACAAACATTTTAGCAGCACCATGATCAACTGTTAATGGCATTTGTAAATAAGCTTTACCTGCAAATAATACTAATGCAATTCTGTCGTTCGGCATCTCCGTCATCAACTTACCAATAAACTGCCTTGCTCTTTCCAGGCGACTTGGTTGCAGATCTGTAGCCAGCATGCTTTTACTTACATCCAATGCTATTGCTACATCAATTCCTTTTCTGGTTGTACTATCTGATGCACCGGCTTTGCGGGGGTTCATTACAGCCATCACACCGAATGCAAATGCGATGCAAATACAAATAAATTTTACAGCAAATTTTACCGGAGAATAACCAGCGGTTAATACTTTTATTAATCTTTCATCACCCATCCGCTTTCTTACTTTTCTTTTCCATAGCATGTATGCAAAAAAAAGCAGCCCCCAAATGCCTATGGCGGCAAAAAGCAAAACGAAATCTTTATATTGAAAATGGTAGGACAAATTTGGAAATGTATTGATTAGCTGATTTTGATGATTAAAACAGGCCATTCAATAACCAAGAATTACGCCATAATATTGCTACACCTGATAGAGTAAGGCATTTTCACCTCATCATACCGGCTAATTTTCAAATCACATTTTCCCATCAAAAAACCCAAGCTCCTTTAATATATCCTTTAGCATCTTCATTCTCACCGTCCACATATCAAAATCCTTATCTGGCGATTCAATATTCAGCACAAAAAAGTAGGGGTGATTATTTTCTTCGATCCAGCCAACGATCCAGGCGATAGAATGGCCGTTTTCTGTAAACCCCCATCCGGTTTTGTACCCAAGACGATAGTTGCTGTTGTTCTCAAACAACATAGCTCTTTTTACCATTTCCTGGTAGCTTTTGAAAAAAGGTAATTGATTAAAGTATAAACGCTTTACCAATCCCAATTGCTCATCTGAAGAAACTTTTAGCGAATTATCTAACCAGAAAGAATCAATTGCACTGGTAATTTTTTGAGTACCGTACTTCAAGGAGTCTAACCAAAGCTGCATCGTATCTTTTCCAATTCTTCTCGCTACTTCCTGGTAATAATTTACTGATGAAACTCTGAAGGCATTGTACATATTCAAGTCCTGGTTCCAATCTTCGATGCGGCGTGTTACCCCATCCCATTTTATCACCATACTATCGCTGCTGATCTTGCCGGTTTGTAAACCAATTAATGAGTTTACAATTTTAAAAGTAGAAGCTGGCAGATAACTGCTATCTCTATATCGCCCAAGATTGTGCACCGTAAATTTTCCGGTGCCATTATCCATTAATGCAAAACATCCATCCACCTTATTTTCATCAAAATACTTCTTCAGTTTTTTATCCTGCTTTACATTGTTGGGAGAACAAGCTGCAATTAATACCGGCAAAAGCAATACATAGAAAAAAAGCCTCATTGAAATAAGAATTTGTGCAAAGTTAACCGCTAAAGTCTTGTGATTTTGACCTTTACAAAATAATAAATAAGACAATTTTTTAGCCGCTAAGTCCGTTTACATAGGCTTAATAATGCCCTCATGAAAAAAGTAATTTTCCCTACCCTGTTCGCAACACTATTTGTTGTTTTATTTACCAGTTGCGAAAAAGAAGCAGGTAATAATAGCAGCGAAGCCAAATTGGTTTTCAAATTCAAGTTTGATTCTACACAAGCAAGGCTTAATAATATCGGCCAAGCTTCCACTATACCTGCGGGCAATGCGGGGCAAAGTCCGGTGTTCAATAAAATGAGTGCTCATTATGTGGAACTGGCTCCATCCGCATTAACAGCATTAGGTGCTGGAGCCGTTTTATACCATGCAACTGAAACATCTGTAGGTGGTGCAACTGCTATTGATTTTGAAAAAGCATTTTTTGCCGGTAATGATGAAACTTTTTATTCTATTCCCATTAAAAATATTGCTCCGGGTGAATATGAATGGTTGCGGGTATCATTGGCCTACCAAAATTTTGATGTTAAGTATTATGTAGACACGGTTATCAGTGGCTTCCCTATCAAATCATCATTTACGGGAACTGCTGCAGGCTTTATCGGTTACAGAACCTATATCAAAAATCTCGCTATCAAAAATCAAACAATCCCGGTAAATGCAAACAAAGCACAGGGCTTCTGGGCTTTTGAAACAAACATCAATTATCTGGGAACTAATTATCCATTTACATCATCGGGCCAGGCTCCGGCGGGTGCTACCACGGTACCTAATCCAATTTTTGCAACTTCACCCATTCCGGCAGGTTCATGTGTGGTTACTGCTGCCATTACTCCGGGTAAATTAAAAATAACGGGAACCGAAACCAGCGACATCGTCATTGAAGTATCACTTTCCACCAATAAAAGTTTTGAATGGACTGAAGTTGTAGCAGATGGAAGATGGGAACCGGGTAAAGGTGAGGGGGTGGTAGATATGGGAATTCGGGGAATGATTCCGAAGATCAAATAAGACCACAGATTAAAAGGACTATAACGGATTAGCGCAGATTTTTATTCTGCTCTGCTTAATAATCTACGTTAATTATGCAACATTCATTGCTGCTTCAACAATACTGCTTTCTGATAGCTACCTATTTTATAGCTGTCAACAGATGGACTATCTTTTGTACCAGCACCTGTTGTAGCAATTGGCTTTGCACTAATATTATAAAACTCCACCATTAATTTATCATCTTCCATCCAATAATTATTGATGATGGTTGAATTTAGTACGGTAAAGGCACCACTTAGTTTATTAGCTACGAAGAACTGATCAAGTATAATTCCATTGTTCTCATTGATCTGCCAATGCACTCCTGCACTGTCTTTGCAACTCAAAAAATAAGGCCGGTTATCTTTTGTTTCATCTCCATAAATTATTTGCCATGCCCACACACTATCTCTGTCTGTTGCATGAATTCGCAATTCCATGTTTACTTCTTGCGGTTCTGCTTTCCCGGTTTTATACCATTTCAATTGTCCCCGCCAATTTCCTTCCCAACTTTGTGGGAATGATTGTTGTGCATCTGTAGAAACTGAAAAGGAAAGTAGAAATAGAAAAAATAAAACAACCCGCATAAACATCTTTTAATAAAAATAAAAAATCCCGCCTCGATTAAACGAAACGGGATGAATAATTTTTTATGGTGCATTACATATAAAAGCCGCCTTTTTGCTTATAATGCTTATTACCCTGGCAATCCCTTTTAGTGGCTGCGCAAGAACTCATAACAAAAGCAACTGTAGCTACAAGAACTAAACAAAGAAAAAACTTTTTCATACCGATTAAATAAATAACTGGGTCAACAAATTAATTAAGGAAATTTCAGAGGTAGGGATTCGGTAGAATTAGACCATGCGGATAAGTAGAAAACGAAAGTAATACCCATATATTGCTTTTCATAACTTTTAACGGTATTTTTCCTGTAAAAGGCCAAAAAATACTAAGGACATTTCAATTATCGTAAAATCCCTATTTGCTTTAGCTTTACTGCATTAAAACCTAAATAGCTAAGTATGAAATATCCATAAAAATTATCGAGCTAATTTGCACGGACAGCGATGATAATTTTTATGGATATACTATGTGACAAATTCTTAAAACAAAAATTAACACATGAAAACAATTGTTGGATTTTTGATCGCCTCCGCAATTTTTATGGCGGCCTGTAATAATAACAAACCTAAAGATTCAGTTACCATTACCAGCGAAGATGGAACGGAACAGGTTACCGTAGATGCCAATCAAATGCAGAAGGCAGCAGAAGAAATGGAGAAAACAAAAGATGAGTTGGGCAAATTAACTCCGCTTACTGCAGATGAGTTAAAAGCCATATTTCCGGCAGAAGTGATGGGCACAGCTGCATCTGACGTAGAAGTAGCATCTGCCATGGGTGCCTCTACTGCTGAAGCTAAATACAAAGTAAACGATAGCACCGATATTAAAATAAGTATTATTGATTGTGCCGGACCAGGCGGTGCGGGTATTTACAGTATGCAATACCTTGGTATGATGAACATACAACAGGAAGATGAAGACGAGTACACTAAAACCATTGACTTTAATGGTAGCAAAGCATTTGAAAATTGCCGGAAAGATAGAAATGAATGTACCCTTACCTATTTCAGCAGTGGTCGTCTTTTAATTTCGTTGGAAGGAGATAATGTGGGGATTAATACATTGAAGGATGTGGCGAAAACTCTAAAGACTAAATAATTTATCTTAAAAATAAAAAAACTGCGAAACCAAAAGCTTCGCAGTTTTTTTATTTCTTGATTGTTGTCTATCATTTCAACACTCCCAACTCCTTCCCCACTTTTGTAAACGCAGCAATGGCTTTATCCAAATGTTGTTGCTCATGCGCCGCACTTAATTGCACTCTTATTCTTGCCTGTCCTTTTGCTACCACCGGGAAGAAGAAGCCGATTACATAAATACCTTCTTCCAATAATTTAGCGGCAAAGTTTTGCGCCAGCACTGCATCGTACAACATAATGGGTACGATTGGGTGATCACCGGGCTTGATGTCGAATCCGGCTTCCGTCATTTTAGTACGGAAATATTTAGTGTTGAATTCTAATTTATCCCGCAGGTCTGTTGATTCACTCAACATATCTAACACTGCAATAGAAGCACCAACAATGGAAGGTGCCACTGTGTTACTGAATAAATAAGGCCTTGATTTTTGGCGTAGCATTGATATGATTTCTTTTCTACCAGACGTAAAACCACCAGATGCACCACCCAATGCTTTGCCCAATGTACCGGTGATAATATCTATTCGTCCCATTACACCACGGTATTCATGGGTACCTCTTCCTGTTTTTCCTAAAAAGCCGGAGGAGTGACATTCATCGATCATTACAATGGCATCGTACTTATCAGCCAGGTCGCATATTTTATCTAATTGCGCAATCGTTCCATCCATACTAAATGAACCATCTGTAACTATAATGCGACTGCGTAGATTAGCAGACTCCTGCAACTTCGCTTCCAGATCGGCCATATTATTATGCTCATAACGGAAACGCTGTGCTTTACATAATCTTACTCCATCAATAATAGAAGCATGATTTAATGCATCAGAAATAATAGCATCCTGTTCATTAAATAACGGCTCAAAAACACCGCCATTGGCATCAAAAGCGGCAGCATATAAAATGGTATCTTCTGTGCCGAGGAAAGTGGATATTTTTTCTTCAAGTTCTTTATGAATATCCTGGGTGCCACATATAAAACGAACACTACTCAGTCCATAGCCCCTGTTGTCAATTGCCTTATGTGCAGCTTCAATCACTTTGGGGTGACTTGACAAACCGAGATAATTATTGGCGCAAAAATTCAAAACCGTTTTGCCGCCCACCGTTATTTCAGCCCCTTGTGAACTTGCAATAATTCTTTCTTTTTTAAAAAGCCCGGCTGATTCTATTTCTGACAGTTCAGTGGCAATGCGTTGTACCAGTTTTTCATTCATATAGCAATTATTTAATCCGCAAATATAACAAGCCCATTTCTTAAGCCTTCTCTTTAAAAAAGAGCATTGTGGGAAAATTTTATGCTTCCTGTAACATTTGGCAGAGTACTTTCGTCAAATCCTAAAATTGACTAACATGAGAAAAAATACCTGGATACCACTGGCAGTACTTACAGTAATAGTGGTTGCCGGTTTTTTTATTCTTCAGTCTGCGGCTCCAACCAACCCAGCGCCAACAAAAAAGCAAGAACAACCCATTTGTTCTGAAACAAAAACTGCTGCCTGCACCCCCATTCAAAAGAGCAATGCCCCCGGCGAAATGATCGTTGAAAGCCTTTCCCGCCAGTTTTTGAGCATTACTGGCCTTATTCGCTGATTTTCAACCTCTACTTTTTAAAAAAAATAGCCCATTTCTGTAACTTATTGCTTTGTTGCCCGTACTACATAACAAAGCAGGACATTAATAATTACTTTTACCCCTGCTATTCCGGCTGTTTATGACTGAACGAGAATACAACGAATGTGTTACTACGTATGCAGATAATGTGTACCGTTTCATCCTGAAAAATCTTCGCCATGAAGAAGATGCAAGGGATGTGGTTCAGACTGCTTTTGAAAAAATGTGGCGCAACCGGGAAGATGTAGATGCACAAAAAAGTAAATCGTATCTTTTTACCGTTGCTTACCACCAGATGATCGATCATATCCGGAAAGTGAAGCGAATACAGTTGAGAGAAGAGTTTAGTGAAGAGTTAAAAGTGCAGGACAGACCAGCCAATAACCTGAAGAAAATTTTAGATGAGGCGCTAAACCGTTTAAGTGAAACACAAAAGTCATTGGTGCTGTTGAAAGATTACGAAGGATATAGTTACGAAGAAATAGGACAGATAATGAACCTTAACCCCAGCCAGGTAAAAGTTTATCTTCATCGGGCAAGGGTGCAATTGAAAGAGTATTTGGTGAAAATGGAAAATGTGATATAAAAATCAGGTGTGAGTTGTCGGGTGTCAGTTGTGAGGAAACAACCGACATCACACAACTGACACCCTACAACTGAAAAAAAATGAATATTAACCGCCATAATTACGAAGAGTATTTTATCCTGTATATGGATAACGAACTCAGCAGCGATGACCGCCGCATGGTGGAGGCTTTTATTGCACAACACCCCGACCTGAAAGAAGAGTTGGAACTGTTGCAGCAATTTAAACTGGAGCCTAATACTGCTGTTACTTATACCGGCAAAGAAGAATTGATGAAGATAGATGGCAGCAGCCCGGTTACACTTACCAATTACGATGAATGGTTGTCTTTGTATATAGATAATGAACTAACTCCTGAGCAAAGAGGAAACGTAGAAAAATTTCTTACAGAAAATCCTGCTATCAATACTGAATTATCTCTTTATAAGCGCAGCAAACTGCAACCAGAGACAATTGTTTTTGCCCATAAAGAATCACTTTACAAACAAGAAGAAAAAGTACGCCGCATAACACCAATATGGTGGAGAGTAGCCGCTGCGGTATTAATAATTATTATTGGAACAACCGTGGTTTTAGTAAACAACAAATCTGCAGGGAATAAAGATGATATTGCGAAAACTCTACCTGGTACAGAGAAACCCACAACACCGATACAACTACCAGAGCAAACTTCTACTGAAAACCCAGTAGCTGTTGTAGAAGAAAAAAATATTGTTGTGCCAGATAACACAATTACAAATAGTGATGCTGTAAAACAAGCCAACATTCCTGTTACAATTAAGAATAACAAAAGCATTCCTAAAAATAAAATGCCGGACAATTTAGTAACTCCTGTAAAGAAGGAAGAAACAGCTATTGCAGTTACTAATAATAAGGACAATAATTTACCGAAGCCATCAAATAATCCATACATTAATAACAGCCCTTCTGAAAAAGCTATTGCTTCTGTTGATGTTACTACAAAAAATACACAACGAAATGATGTATTAACACAAACAGGTGTAACAACTCTTAAACCTCAA
>CAZXMP010000097.1:0-15481 GCA_964641575.1 uncultured Chitinophaga sp.
AGAATATATTTTTTCAGGATCAGTTATAGATAAGCCCATGGAGTAAATAGAACCTTGCACCGCCAATGTTGGAAAGTTGCTAATTTGTATTGCCAGTGGATCGGGCATCTCCGGATTAGGAAAAGCGTCAGGATAACCCGGATATTCACTTTCTAAATAGCGACCCATCCATCCGGTTTTCACTCTTTCTCTTCGGTTTCTGGTAGTATCACCACTATTCCATACATCGGTATCACGGAAATGAGAGAAGCTTGGGTTTTCATATCCTACTGATTGAACAATGCTCATCTTTCCTTCATTGAACATATTCTGCATAGCTGTCATTGCAGGATGCAAACCCGATTTATCCGAACCATCCAATCGCAACACCTGGCTTTGCGGAATTGCAACATTTGTTCTTGCATTATAATAGTTACCGTAGATGTCGATTGGTATTACCATATTCAATCCGTCATTACCACCGGCTAATTGTACTAATACAAATACATGGTCTGTATCGGTCAAAGTTTCTTCTAACAAACGGGCAAGGCTGCTTTCTGCGCCTTGTGCAGTAAACGAAAAGCCATTTAATAATGCCGGCATGGTAACTGCTACCGGAACTGTATTGCGTAAAAATTTTCTTCTGTCCATACTGTTGGTTTTACATAGTTTTTATAGTCCTTAGCATAAATGAAACTCAGGAAGGTTCATCAGGAATTTGAACATTTCATTGAGCGAAGTATTAATAACGGTATTATTGTTACTGTTCCAGGCATTGGTCCACACAGTATCATCCGTTGTATTGTTCAGTAAAAAATTTCTTTTTACATAGTTTTTGGAATTGGCTGATAAAGGATATCGAAGCAATAGAGCTGTTACATCATCTATCAATTGATTTGGATTAGCAGGATTGGTTGAATAAGCAGCAAAAGCTCTCACATCAATCACCGCATCATTTACTAATGCGTCAGTAAAATCTGCTCTCTTGGGTAATGAATTGCTGTTTACCCATAGTTCATAATGCATGGGTTCCTGGTAATAGGAGGGCCATCCCGAAACATCTGGTGGTTGAAATAATTCCTGCTGCATATCTGCAGCGTTGCGAAAAATGGAGAAGAATAGAGGATAACCGGTTGTATAATTTGTATACGCTGGAAAATTTACATTGAACTCCCGAAGCGTACCCACAATAATATCATACGGGTTTTTGATATAGCAAGCCTGGTTGATTGCATCAAAAAAGTGTTCACTCTTAAATAAAACTTCTAATGCAGGCTTTACATCGTAATTGTTAGTGCGCAGTACCTCTGCCATTGGAATAATAACATCTGTTTCTGTAGCATCGTCAATTTCATAATATACAAACCACTTGTATAGTTTGCGGCAAATAAATCTTGCTGCTTCAGTTGTATTGAACAGCATATCCATCAACGCATCTAGCTCCTGGTTGGGGTCGGTACTTCCGCTAATGGTTGTATTGTTATAAAATGCCGAAAATGATTTTGCGCCTATATCATGGGCACCGGTATCAAGATAGGAGGCTAATGGGCTTTCATTGATTCGCCAGCCTGTTAAAACCCTGGCGACTGCTATTACATCATTTTCTGTGTACAAAGAGTCGTTGCCTTTACCGATGGCAAATAATTCTTGTAACTCTCTTGCATAGTTTTCGTCTGGCGCCTGTCTTGAATTAAGAAAACCATTCAGGTGAACAAGCATGGCCGGGTCAATTGTAACTTGTCTTACCAAAGTTTTAAAATTACCCAATGCATTTGTACGTAATAAATTATGGTGGCGGTACAGAAACGCAGCATTTTCAATTTCTGATTGCTGTATAGAAAAATGATGATGCCAGAACAGCACCATTTTTTCCTGGATACTTCTTTGCTGGTTAATGATAAGACCTGCCCACCATTTTTTTAAACTATCATTTCGGCGGCTGTTGATCTGTCCTCTTATTTCTGCGGCACTGGCTGTATTGGGATCGTTTACCCAGGTTTGCCCGATAGCTACACCCAAGTCATCATAGAGCTCACCATCATCTTCTAACAATCCATAGTCTCTAAGCGGAGGACTTGGAACGGAACTAGTATTGAGCAATTCATCTACAGCAGCAGCAGGAGATAAGGAAAGAAAATGATCTACATCTGCTTTTTTAGCACCAAACATTGTACGTTTCAACAGATGAGTTACTTCATTAACGGTCCAGCTACCTGCATATGGGGCAAGCCCTGCAAATTCTGGTCTTGTTGTCTTCTTTTTGGTAGAAGTATTGACTCTTCTTCCGGCCAGTTTAAAAAAATCTCTTCTGTCCATAATAAAATATTTTCCTTTATAAATAGTTATCTGATCAGTACAAAAGTTCCTTTCTGCTGGTGAAACTTATTTTCAATGTCTTTGTATTCCACTACATAAATAAAAACAGATGATGGCTGAAGCACTCCTTTGAAATAGCCATCCCATCGTTGATTCATTACAGAGCTCCTAAAAACCATTTCTCCATTTCTATTAAAGATTTGCAGGCGATACCCATCCGGCACTTTGCCTAATGGCCCGAAATGATCATTTCGTCCATCTCCATTTGGTGTAAAGCCTGAAGGAATATTTATTAATGCATCGTTTAGCACAACTACTCTAAA
The DNA here is from genome assembly GCA_964641575.1 of uncultured Chitinophaga sp. Lineage (GTDB taxonomy): Bacteria > Bacteroidota > Bacteroidia > Chitinophagales > Chitinophagaceae > JJ008. The sequence continues at coordinate 2,619 of CAZXMP010000097.1, forward strand.
CTCATCCGAGACTTCGCAGCCATCAGCAGAGTAATTAGTAGCCATATAAGTAGTAGTAACCGTTGGTGATGCAACAGGATTAGTACAATTATTACAACTAAGTGAAGAATGGTCAACCCACATTATATTACCATTGCCACTTGCATGAAGTACAACACTTTGTCCCACGAAAATGGTATCTTCTTTTCGTGTATTGTCAAAAGGGCCACTAACGGGAACGGGTAAATAGTCTACTATTACGGAATCATAACCACAAGCATCTTGTAATGTGTCCCTAAAAGGAATAAATGTATTTACATTACATACAACAGAATCTTGTGTAGTGATCTGCGGTATTTTTAATTTGATAACTGCAAAATCTGCATCGCCCAATGCATTATTAAAATCTCCATCACCAGATTCTGAATCACCAGCTAGATAGTATTCATCTCTCTCTGTATCTCTAACCATAAATCGCATATGATCGTTGCCGCTGCCGCCCCAGTTTTGTTTCCATATTATATTGCCGGAGGCACTTAATTTTACGGCCCAAAAATCTCCATCACCCAATGAACCAGTTACATCTCCATTATTGGAATAGGTAACGCCACCAATTATATAACTGCTGTCTCTATCGGTAATAATTGTTTTTGCATATTCTGCATCGGTGCCGCCCAATACTTTTTTCCAATTCAATTTTCCCCGCAGATCAACATTTATTACCCAATAATCCTGGCTACCTCTTGCACCACTTACATCTCCATCGGTTGAAGTGGTATAACCAGCTAAGGTTAATGATGCATCAGCACCTTTTGTCATCGTATAAGCAACATCATTTTGCGAGCCGCCATAAATTTTACTGAATATTTTATTGCCATTGCCATCAATGGCCAATAGCCACATATCATAGTTTTTTTGGCTGGGCGGAATATCACCATCAACAGAATTAGTGAAGCCAGCAGCGAATATGGTGCCGTCTATAATTTCTATATCGAACAACTCTTCATTTTTACTACCGCCATAACACCTGCTCCATTGCAATACACCCGATGCATTTATTTTCAGCAGCACTCCATCCGTATACGTACCGGTGCTATGATTGCCTCTTATATCACCATCATTAGAAGAGGATGAAGCGGCGATTAAAAAACTGCCATCGCTTGTTAATGTAATATGATTTCCGATGTCAAGACCAGAGCCGCCAAATCTTTTTTGCCATTGCAGGTTACCATCGGCAGTTATTTTCAATAACCATATATCTTTTGTGCCACCGAAGCCAGCCACTACGCCACCATCGGTAGAGTTAGTTTCTCCAAGCACCATATAACCACCATCACTTATTTGCACTACATCTCTTGCACTCTCATAACCCGTACCGCCAAATGATCTTTCCCATTGAATGATGCCACATTTATCCAGCTTCAGCACCCATAGATCCCAATAGTCACGGGTGGGCTGTGTACTTACATCGCCATTTCTGGAATCGGTATAGCCCACTACAATAGTGCCGCCATCAGTAGTAAGTTTTATAGAAAAAGGAACATCCACATTGCCGCCACCATAATGCATTGCCCAATGGCGGGGAGGTAATTGTGCATATAATAAATTGCAGTTGCAGATAAGTGCAGCAAAAAATAGCAGTAAAGATTTTCTCACAAGTTGGCGGTTCATAGAATAAATAATCTGCCAGCAGTTGCAAGTATTATGCTAAAACCTTATTTACACAAACAGGTAGAACATTTTCATTACTCTTTGCGGAGAAAAAGTTTTGCCGTGGTATTTTACTAAGAATTGTACTGGGATTTTTTCTGTTGAAAGTACCTGCATCCTTCCTTTAATCCGCATTCATTGCATTTTGGATTGCGGGCAATACAAACATATCGACCATGAAGTATCAACCAGTGATGTGCTTTATGAACCAATGATTGCGGAATGTTTTTTATCAGTTCTTTTTCTACAGCTAGTGGGGTAGAAGCTGTTTGTGGTACGAGGCCAATTCTTTTGCTTACACGAAACACATGTGTATCCACCGCCATGTTGGGTTGCTGGTCAATTACTTCCGTTATTGACCAGCAACCCAACATGTGTATCCACCGCCATGTTGGGTTGCTGGTCAATAACGGAAGTAATTACATTGGCTGTTTTTCTTCCAACGCCTGGGAGCTCAATTAATTCATCCACCGTCATTGGGATTTCACCATTGAATTTCTCCATCACCTTGTTGGCCATGCCAATAAGATGTTTGGTTTTATTGTTGGGATAGGAAATGCTTTTGATGAAGGGGAACAGATCATCGAAGCTGGCTTTGCTAAGTGCCTGCACGGTGGGATATTTTCTAAAAATATCCGGGGTGGTCATGTTCACTCTTTTATCGGTGCATTGAGCAGAAAGAATAACGGCTACCAGTAATTCATACGGATTATCGAAAGTGAGTTCGGTTTCCGCCACCGGCATATTTTTTTCGAAATAATCAATGGTGAATTGGTAACGTTCTTTACGGGTCATGCCGACAAAGCTAAGGGGAAAGAAGAAAAAATCTCAAGAGCCACGAATCAGTTTTTAAGTATAACAACTTTACAAGGCAATATTTTTTCAGCGTCAACGTATTTTCCTTGGCTATTATCTGAAATTCTAAGAAGTAAATTATTCCCTTTTTCAACCGTTCCTAAAGCCATGCCCTTTTCCACTTTTTGCCCGGTAAAGAATCCAGTACTTAAAAGATTATCATATATAAAAACATATTGTTCGTATTCAATTCCCAGGCAAATTCTATGAGTAGCTACAGTATCAATAGCTATAACAAATCCAGGAGATACGGAATAGACATCTTGTTTTTTGCTTTTTATCTCGGCCTGAGAGATAAATTTTCCACCAAAAATCTCAAAAGATTTGTCAATTAGTATTATCCCTTTATACATAGGACAAGAAAATTCTGTTTGTTTTTGTGAAAGGCTTTTATGAAATAGACATACTATAAAGAAGAATGAAAAGATCATTTTCCCCATTTCTTTTTTTGAAATATTTAATTGCATTGAAAAGAGGTTTAAAATAAAAAAAGCATCCTGAATTTCAGAATGCTGATAATTTTTTTTGGAGCCTTGTTGGTTAATTATACTTCCTCTGTCAAATGTTCTTTGGCATGATTCAGTACATTCAATACTACTTCGGTGCGGGGCGACTCAGTAAGCTTGTCCAGCCTGTGCATGGAAGCTTTGAGAACGGCCAGTTTTTCACGAAGCGTCCAATCACTTTCCAAAGCGGCTTCAATAGCTGCTGATTTTTTCAGCGAGGTTTCTTTGTACAAATACAATAATAGATCCTCAGGTGTAAAATTTTTTGTCATTTTAGCAAACCGGTTAGTGTGTCCAATAAATGTGTGTGTATCCAGAGTGTAGCTGGAATTTAAAACGTCCGTTCTATTAACGGGGGCTTGCTTTGGCTTATTGTGTGCTTGCTGGTAATTCTTTATTGCGAAGTAAGTGGAATAGGAGTTTTACGGTATGATGAAGATTTCTTCATTGTCCCGTTTCATGAAGTACTTTTCCCGGGCATATTTTTCCAAGGTGGCCGGATTGTTCTTAAGTGCCTCTAATTCTTTACGTTCGGTAGCTATTTCTGATGTGTAATGAATTTTGCTTTGCTGTAAACTTCTTAACTCTTTACGGCGTTCCAGCTGTGTTAAAAAATCGTTTTTATCCAAGAAAAGAATGACTACGCAAAAAGCTGCAAAGGCAATAAAGTACTTGTTCTTAAGAAATGCGGGGATATGGGTTAGTAATCTCATAACTGGATATTTGATAACCGATGACCGTTGGCCGGCATAAACGACGAACAACGATCATCGGAATTCGATCAACTTTTACTTGCCAAATTTAATCTTTCCTTTTGGATATACAGCTGAGCTGCCTAATAATTCTTCAATTCTTATCAATTGATTGTACTTGGCCATCCTGTCGCTACGACTTGCCGAACCAGTTTTAATTTGTCCGCAGTTCAATGCTACTGCTAAGTCTGCAATCGTATTGTCTTCTGTTTCTCCACTGCGATGACTCATGATGGTGTTGTATCCGCTATGTTGTGCTAATGTAACTGCATTAATTGTTTCAGTGATAGTTCCTATCTGGTTTACTTTAACGAGTAATGCGTTGGCAATGCTTTTATCAATGCCCTGTTGCAATCTTGTAACGTTGGTTACAAACAAATCATCACCTACCAATTGACATTTGTCTCCAACCGCTTGTGTTAATGCTGCCCAACCATTCCAATCATCTTCTGCCATTCCATCCTCAATAGAAACGATTGGATATTGCTTCACCCATTTTTCCCAGAATTTAACCAACTGATCGCTGCTTAATTCTTTGCCATCGCTTTTATGAAATACATATTTTTTCTTTTTGGCATTCCAGAGTTCGCTGTTGGCAGCGTCCATGGCAACTACAATTTGTGAGCCTGCTTTGTAGCCAGAAGCATGGATAGCTTCCATTACGGTATCAATAGCTTCTTCATTGCTTTGAATGTTTGGTGCAAAACCACCTTCATCTCCCACATTGGTGCTAAAGCCTTTTTTCTTCAATACGGTTTTTAGTGTATGAAAAATTTCAACACCCCAACGTAAGCCTTCGCTAAATGAAGGTGCGCCAATTGGCATGATCATAAATTCCTGGAAATCGATCTTGTTATCTGCATGTGCACCGCCATTCAAAATATTCATCATGGGCATGGGCAATGTTTTAGCATTGGTACCACCTACATAGCGATAAAGTGGTAGCGATGCTTCTTCTGCCGCTGCTTTTGCAATAGCCATACTTACTGCCAATATTGCATTGGCTCCTAACTTTGATTTGTTAGGAGTACCATCTAAGGCAATCATCATTTCATCAATACCGGTTTGGTCGGCTACATCATTACCTAATAATATCGGTGCAATTTTATCATTCACATTTTTTACTGCATTCAATACACCTTTGCCCATGTATTTTTTCTTATCGTTATCTCTTAGTTCGGCAGCTTCATGTATGCCGGTGCTGGCACCACTTGGTACAGCAGCACGGCCCAATGCTCCTTCATCTGTAATAACATCTACTTCTACAGTGGGGTTTCCTCTGGAATCTAAAATTTGCCTGGCGAAGATTTCTGAAATGTAGCTCATGATTTGATTTTAAAGTTTAGGGGGTGAAAAAGCTGGCAAGCAATCGGAATGCAAAGAAACAATGTTTTACTCACCAGTCCAAAGCGAATACCGGATTGGATTGTAGTAATAAATGGGCTAAGATTCTTAAAATCAGCCGCACATGTAATTTGCAAAAACCATAGGCGCCTTTTAATTATATTAGCTCCTTGTAAGTGCTTATGGGAACAGGGTTATTTTATAAATTTTCTTTGCTTTTATTACTATGCACCTCCTTTTTATTAGTGAGGTCGCAACCTGTTACCTGCCCTCCGAATATTGATTTTGAATTTGGTGATTTTAACGGATGGGAATGTAAGTCAGGTCTTGTTAGTGTTGCCACAGGTGGAATTAATGGAACACAATGGTTTGGAGCTGGGCAGATACCGGGACGTCATACAATAATACCAGCCAGTAATAAGGAACTTGACCCGTACGGCCTTTTTCCTAAAAGTTGCCCCAATGGAAGCGGGTATAGCATTCAATTAGGCAACGATAATAACGGTGCTGAATCAGAAGGCATATCATTTACGTACCTCATTCCTGCTACCGCCACTAAATTTTCACTTATTTATCATTATGCTATTGTGCTCCAAAATCCGGGTCATGCTGCTGAAGAACAGCCCCGGTTTAGGGCAAAAATAATTGATGTGTTAACGAACCAGGAAATCAATTGTGTGTCGTTTGATTTTACTGCCTCTTCCAACTTGCCGGGTTTTTTACCATCACCTACATTAGACCAGGTAGTGTATAAAGACTGGACCCCAATAACTGTTGACCTTGGTGCTTATGCAGGAAGAGAAGTTCGGTTGGAATTTATATCCAGCGATTGTACCCGCAACGGTCATTTTGGATATGCTTATGTAGATGTTGGTTCAAGTTGCAATGGTGCTATTGCTGGTTCATATCAATGTGCTGGCGATAACTTTGTTAATTTAAATGCTCCTTACGGATTTCAAAGTTACAGTTGGTATTCGGATAATACTTTTTCTCAGGTAATCGGCACTTCACAAAATTTGCTCCTTGACCCCACACCGCCATCGGGATCAGTTATTCCAGTTATTATAACGCCTTTTCCAACTTTTGGATGTGCTGATACTTTGTATGCAACAATTTCAGGCGCCCCTAAACCTGTTTCTGATGCTGGCGCAGACCGTATTGTTTGTAGTAAAGACAGAACACAGCTTGGTAAGGCCAGTACATCTGATGACTATCTATATACCTGGACTCCTGCAAGTGCATTAAATAATCCTACACTAGCAAATCCATTTATACAAGCCAACTTAACGGCACCTACGCAGTTTATTGTAAAAACAATAGATAAGAGTACAACCTGTTTTTCAGAAGACACGGTACTCATAACACCAATAGTTGTTGATACTTCCAGTGCTATAGTTGGCAAGCTGGAGTATTGCCCTGAAGATATTTTGAATAACCAGCTCACTGTATTGAACGCTACCTCCACCGTGCAATGGAGATTAAATAGTACGGCGATTCCCGGTGCTACCGGGTTAAGTTTTAGCCCGGCAAAAGCTGGTATTTACTGGGCAGAGATAAAGCAGAATGGATGCACTGATACAACCCGTTTTTATAATATCGAACTTTCAGTAATGCCAAAGTTGAATTTTAACATCAACAGGCCTACCCAATGTTTGAATGTTCCGGTTGATTTTTTAAATACCACTACCTATGCGGGAAATGGTACATTAAGCTATAACTGGGTTTTTGGAGATGGAACCCTTTCAAACGATAGGAGTCCAACAAAAGTACTTACAAGTTTAGGCGATAATACTGCGAAGTTGATAGTGACAACACCGCAGGGGTGCAGGGATAGTTTGCAAAAGAATTTTTATGTTTTGAATGATTGTGGTGTATTGATGCCGACTGCATTTACACCAAACCGGGATGGATTGAATGATATAATAAAACCTAATTTGTCAGGTGTAAAAACATTAAAACGATTTGCTGTTTACAATCGTAATGGTCAAATTGTTTTTTCTACCACTAAAGAAAATGAGGGTTGGGATGGTAGTTATAATGGAGTGACTTTAGAAACAGCAGTATTTGTATGGGTGGTGGAATATATTACTGCAGACGATAAATCTCATCTGCAAAAAGGAACATTTACGTTGATACGATGATGCTCTTTATTTTTCAACTCCGGTGAGTGTTCTGAATACTTCTTCTAAACTTCGATTGCCGGTTTGCAGCGAAACAATATTTAATTTTTTTTCTAATGACAGCTCTAACAGTTGTTTTCGGAGTTGCTCCGGGTTGGTAGTGGTTATTTTCCAGCTATTGGCACCTGTTTTTGTTACAACTTCCGAAGCCGGTAAGCTTTGAAGTAATTGTATATCTACAGCTTCATTAAAGCTCACACTTATAACATCAGCAGTGGAAGCTTTTTGCAGGTTAATTAATGAATCATCGGCTACAATACTTCCTTTGTTAATAATAATTACCCGGTCGCAAATAGCTTCAACTTCCTGTAAAATATGTGACGAGAACAATACTGTTTTATTTTGGCCTTGCTTTTTTATTACATCTCTTATTTCAATAATCTGGTTAGGGTCCAGGCCGGAAGTAGGTTCATCTAAAATCAATACTTCGGGATCATGAATTAATGCTGCTGCTAACCCTACTCTTTGTTTATATCCTTTTGAAAGCTGACCTATTTTCTTTTTGCTTTCAACAGTTAATCCGGTTAATGCAATTACATCTTCAATTTTTGATTTTTGATTTTTGACTTTGTGAACTTCTGCTACAAATCCTAAATACTCTCTCACATACATATCATAATACAATGCATTCAGTTCGGGCAAATAGCCAATTTTCTTTTTTGTTTCTAATGGTTGCTCTGCTACATTGATGCCGCAAACCCATGCTTCCCCACCGGATTGTTGCAGGTAGCCGGTAATTATTTTCATGGTAGTTGACTTGCCAGCTCCGTTTGGACCAAGAAAACCTACAATTTCACCTTTGTTCACTTTAAAAGAAATATCATTCACTGCTTTTTGTTCACCGTATTCTTTTAGCAGATTTTTTACTTCGATTGACATGCTACAAACCTACATCAAAAGCAGATAATTCTAATATACAATTAAGAGGGGGCGGACTAGTATTTTGCTATTTTTGCGAACTATGATAGCAATCATTTCTATAATATTTATTGTTGGTTATCTCGCTATTGCCTTAGAGCATCCATTAAGAGTGAACAAAGCTGCGTCAGCACTTATAACCGGGGTGTTATGCTGGACTGTTTATGCACTGATGGGTGCTGGCGATCATTCTCCATCTCACCAGCTTACAGAATATCTGGGAGAAGTTGCCGGCATTTTATTTTTTTTGATGGGAGCAATGACCATTGTAGAATTGGTAGATGCGCATGATGGATTTGAGATCATCACCAGTCGTATTCAAACAACCAGCAAAAAAAAATTAGTATGGATCGTTGGCTTTATTACTTTTTTTCTTTCTGCAGTATTAGATAATCTTACTACCACAATTGTAATGGTATCGTTGTTGCGAATAATAGCACCCCAAAAAAAGGACAGGCTGTTATTTGCGGGTCTTGTAATAATAGCTGCCAATGCTGGGGGAGCCTGGAGTCCTATTGGAGATGTTACCACTACCATGCTCTGGATAGGAGGGCAAATAACTGCGGGAAATATAATCATACAAACAATTATTCCTAGCCTGGTTTGCTTTTTGGTGCCTGCCTTTATTATCAGCCTGCAGGTAAAAGGAAATGCAATACGCAGAGAAGATGTAGAGAAAAGCAGAAATTTTACCAGTAATAGCCGTGAACGGAATACTGTTTTTTGGTTAGGAATAGCTAGTTTATTGTTTGTACCAATATTTAAAACGGTCACTCACTTACCACCTTATATGGGTGTTTTATTGGGCTTGGGTGTAATGTGGGTGATAACGGAAATGATTCATAGTAAAAAAGACGAAGCAGAAAAAGGATTGTATTCTGTCAATCATGCATTGCGGAAAATAGATACACCAAGTATTTTATTTTTCCTGGGTATTTTGATAAGTATTTCAGCTTTGCAGGCTACAGGTATTCTTACAGACCTAGCCACCAAAATGGATAACGCAATAGGGAATATAAAAGTTATTACTATGTCCATTGGGTTACTGTCCGCCATTGTTGACAATGTGCCCTTAGTTGCTGCAGCACAAGGCATGTATAGCTTGGAGCAATATCCAACAGATCATTTCTTTTGGGAATTTTTAGCTTATTGCGCCGGCACCGGCGGAAGTTGTTTGATCATTGGTTCTGCAGCGGGAGTAGCAGCAATGGGGCTAGAAAAAATTGAATTTTTCTGGTATATGAAAAAAATTGGCTGGCTTGCATTGATTGGTTACCTCACCGGCGCAGCCACATTTCTTTTACAACACTATTTAGTTACATGATCTTTTACAGATTATCATATTCATACAGCTCATCAATATGTGTTCCGGCTTTCATTTCATAAACAGGTTTGATTAAACCATCTTTAAGGCCGTACACCCATCCATGCAAATCAGGACGCTGTTCATTTTTCCAGGCTCGTTGTATGATGGAAGTTTTGGCTAAATTAAAAACTTGCTCCATTACGTTTAATTCAACTAGCCGATTAGTTTTTTTATCATCGTCTTGAAGTAAGTCGAGTTCTGACCGGTGAATACGATATACATCTTTGATATTGCGCAGCCACATATTTAGTACTGGCTTAAAATCGTTATTGCTGATGGCAGCTTTTATACCGCCACAACCATAGTGGCCGCAAACAATTACATGTTTTACTTTTAAATGATTAACTGCATAATCTAATACACTTAAAACATTCACATCCGTATTTACAACAAGGTTGGCCACATTACGGTGCACAAAAATCTCTCCCGGCATGGTGCCGGTAATTTGGTTGGCTGGCACCCGGCTATCACTACACCCAATCCATAAATATTCGGGTGTCTGGAGTTCGGAGAGTTTATTAAAAAAATCGGGGTCTGCTTTCAACATATCAGCAGCCCATGTTTTGTTTTCTTGTAATAATAATTCGTAATTCAGCATAAGGCCTTGATTTTGGCCTCAAAAATAGCGTTAAACAGGAAGTGAAATACAAACAAGTGTTCGCTTTGGACAGATTAGAATGTTTTAATGAAAAAATGACACTAACATTGAACTAATAGCAGCTTTCCATGTTATTTTTGCAGCCCAAACTATCCAGAAGCGGTTTGGATTAAAATATGCAAAGCCTTATTTTGCAGTACTTTCAATGAAGAATAAAATATATACCACACTTCAGCTAGGTTCTGCCGTATTGATGATACTGGCATTGCTGTGGCTAACAGTAAGTGCTCCTTTTGTGCAGGCAAGTCAACAAGCATTAGCGGAGCATGTGGCTACTTCATTTGATACGGCATTACCCCTTTCTGATAATGAGGATGAAAATTCCAACCCTTTTGGAAATAATACTGAAGAAAAAGCACCAACCAGCAACACTTCTTTTTCTGAAGAGTATTTGCATGATAGTCACAAATCGGATTATTTGCTCTCTATAATATCCCTGTACCACAAATGTGAGAACGCAGGCACATACGTAGCCTTTCATGGCGAGTTGCTCGTTCCTCCACCCAACCGGGCATAATTTTTTCTATTTAAAGAATAATGGCGCATTACAACGCCGTTCAATTACCTGTTTAATTTATTAATCAATCATACTGTCATTTTTTTAATGATAGTCACTAAACTTATAATAAGATGAGAAAACATTCTAAAGAATTTTTGGAAAATATGACTCCCTATCAGGGTTATGAATTATTAGTAGAAGGCAATAAGCGTTTCCTGAACAATTTAAACAAGGATCATGATCATCTGGAGATGATAAATGAAACAAGAGAAGGTCAATATCCTTTTGCTGTTGTGTTAAGTTGTATGGATTCCCGTGCTTCTGCCGAATTAGTATTTGACCAGGGACTCGGAGATCTGTTCAGTATTCGGGTAGCCGGTAATATCGTTAACAATGATATACTTGCAAGTATTGAGTATGCAGTAAAATATATAGGTTCAAAAGTATTAATGGTATTGGGTCATACAGAATGTGGAGCTATTAAAAGTGCAAAAGCAGGAGTGGAAGATGGACATATTACAGAATTGCTTAGCAGAATACAGCCTTCCATTAGCAAAGCTATGCTTAAAGATGATGGGGATTATTTATTCCATGATAGCGTTGCTTATACCAATGTAGAAAATAGCCTGGAGGAAATTTTAACCCGTAGCGAAATAGTAAAGCAAATGTTTAAGAAAGGAGAAATCGGTCTTGTGGGCGGTGTATATAATATCAAAACCGGGGAGGTTGATTTCTTTAAGAATCTTACCAAAAAGAAAAAAGAAGACAAAAAGCAAGTAGCAGCTTTAAACAATAATTAATTAAGGCTATAGCAGATAAAAACCGAACCACAACATGAGTATTAGTACGAAGCATCTCAAATCAGATTTACCAGCAGGTCTTGTAGTTTTTTTAGTAGCACTGCCCTTGTGCCTTGGTATTTCCATTGCCAGTGGGGCCACTCCTTTCAGCGGTTTAATAGCCGGTATAGTTGGTGGTATAGTTGTAGGTGCATTGAGTAATTCACCCTTAAGTGTAAGTGGCCCTGCGGCAGGGCTTGCTACATTGGTAGCCGGTGCTATCACTGCTATTGGTGGCTTACAGAATTACAACCTGTTTTTATGTGCCGTTGTATTGGCCGGTGTAATACAAATTGGTCTGGGTGCACTTAAACTGGGTGGTATTGCCAATTATATTCCCGGAAGTGTTATCAAAGGGATGCTTACGAGTATTGGTATTCTCATTATTGCTAAACAGATTCCGCATGCATTCGGAAAGGATACAGATAAGCAAGGGCATATTACTGAACTATTCCCGTACGGTAATGAAGACTGGCATGAATTATTGATTCCCCTTCAACAAATCGAAGTAGGAGTGGTAATAATTTCGATTGTATCAATTTTAATAATGATATTTTGGGATCGTTCTTCATTAAAAAAGAAAATCCCTTTTATTCCAAGTGCTTTGGTAGCGGTGGTTGCCGCTGTAATAATTAATCAGATATGGATTTCGTCTGGCAGTAAAATGCAGATCGTAGAAGCACCCCATCTGGTTAATTTGCCAGTAGCACAAAGTGCTGGTGATTTTTTTAGTTTTTTTACCCTTCCGGATTTTAGCGGGTTTACCAATGGTACCGTTATTATGTATGCATTTATTATTGCCTTAATTGCATCGTTAGAAACATTGTTAAGTATTGAAGCGATTGATAATCTTGATCCGCAACGAAGAGTTACCAATACCAACAGGGAGCTATTTGCTCAAGGAGTAGGTAATACAGTTTCAGGTATGATTGGAGGTTTACCTATCACTAGTGTAATTGTGCGAAGCAGTGCCAATGTTAACGCAGGGGGAAGAACAAAGTTATCCACTATCTTTCATGCATCGTTATTACTTGTAAGCGTAATATCAATACCGCTGATATTAAATAAAATTCCGTTGGCCGCTCTGGCAGCTATTCTTATTCTAACTGGGTGGAAACTGGCAAAGCCAGCTGTATTTAAAGGCTTTTGGAAAGCGGGGAAATACCAGTTTATTCCGTTTATAGCAACCGTTAGTGTTATTATTGCAATTGATCTTTTCCAGGTGGCTCCGGTTTTAAGCGGACAGGGTGTAATTAT
>CAZXMP010000098.1:0-15442 GCA_964641575.1 uncultured Chitinophaga sp.
CAGTCATCACCCAGTCCATCAATACTTTTTCTTTTAAAATCTTTTGGGCCAAAGCGGAGTGATATTCTTCCCCAGTGATTGGTACGGCCGCCTAACATTCTTGCACGCCACCAACTCCAATCGGTGCCGCTTTCTTTTGTAAACGGTTCTCCTTCTAATGACCAACCTCCATAGCAGGCATCAAAATCACCAAACGGACGAAGCTTTGTACTTGCACCCCGGCGGGGAGAATCCCATGGGTTTTTTAACTGTGTAATATTTTTATCGGGATCATAGTAGAAGCCGGCTTCTACGATACAAACTTTTAATCCTGCATTGGCCAGTATATATGCGGCCATACCACCACCGGCACCTGAGCCCACTATAACTGCATCGTATTTTTTTGTTTGTTTTTTAACCTGGAGAGTTCCCATATGGCGAGCCGGTTGTTTTGGTTTTAAAGATTTTTATAAATGTAAATATAATTGAGGTATGTAACCAAAAAAACCGCTTACCTGAGTAAACGGTTTTCAACCTACCACTTTATGAAAAAATGAAATATTAGTTCACCGTTAATTCCGGCATTGCATCTTTATGAAGAATTTTATTCAGCTCATCTTCAAAAAAGAATTTTTCTTCGCCGAATGCAGGTTTCAATTGGTCAATCCAAATCGCTTTATCATCATACTCCGCAAAAAAGGGGCGGGCCACCCAATCGGGATTACGGCCTTGTATCATTCGCATTACAATAACTTTTTTGCCCATTATTTCGGCTGTACCTAATATTTGTACTTTACCCGGAGTGCAACTCATACTAGGTCCCCGTACTGTTCTGCACACACCGCTTACTAACTGGTATGCCTGTTGAAATATTTGCTGGGCCCGTACAAGTGGTACTCCAAAAAAATCTTGTGCACCAGTATCTCTTACTGCAAACATGTAGTATGGAATACAGTTTTGATTTACCTGCTTCCGCCACATCTCTGCCCAAATAGCAGGATCGTCGTTGATGTTTTTTAATACGGGTGATTGTGTTCTTATTTGTGCACCGGTAGCTCTTATTAATTTAATTGCTTTTTTTACAGCTTCTGTACCTAATTCAACCGGGTGATTGAAATGCGCCATGATGGCAAGGTTGCGGCCACTCTTAATTACTTTTTCAAATAATTCAAGGGTTTCTCCAGCATCATCATCCGTTAAAAATTTATAGGGCCAATAGGAAAGTGATTTGGTGCCAATGCGGATTGTTTGAACATTGTATAGTTTGTCGTCTAACAATGGTTCTATATAAGTACGCAAAATTTTTGCTTTCATCACCATTGGGTCACCACCCGTAAATAACACATCTGTTACTTCTCTATGTTCTTCAAGGTATTTTACCAGCAAGTCTGTTTCTTTCATCGCAAATTTCATTTCATCCATCCCAACAAATTGCGGCCAGCGAAAACAAAAGGTGCAATAGGCATGACAGGTTTGCCCCTGGCTTGGAAAAAACAAAACTGTTTCCCGGTATTTATGTTGCATACCAGATAGCTTATGATTTCCCAAAGATGGAACATTATGCTCTTGCCCTGCGGGGTGTGGGTTTAGCTGTAGCCGGATCCTATTCGCCGCTTCTTTTATTTCGTTTTTTGAGCCGTTGTTTTTCAATACGGCTTTCATTTCTTCATAATGCTGGTTGCTTAGCATTTCTTTCCTGGGGAATGTAAGTGTAAACATGGGATCGTTAGGTACATTATCCCAGTTAATTAATTCTTCAATTACATAATTGTTCGTTTTAAACGGAAGTACATGACCTACCACATCAATAGCTTCTAATTGTTCTTCAGAAAGAATACTAAGTTGTGGAATTAGCCGGTAGTTGTTGAGAGAGTAGGAGTGATAAACTTGCTTAGTTTCTTTATTATTTTGAATTAACTGATCCATGGCAAATAGTTTTAAGGGATTGCAAAAAAAATCGTTAGTGTTAAGTTATGAACTGAAGCAAAATAACCTATGTAAATATAGAACTCTAGACCCGTGTATGCAGACTGTGTAAGTCTCCAGATATCCATTTTAATCCAATTATAATTTTATTTTAATGAAATGATTTTTACCGCCTTAGAGGGGTATTTTTTTACTTAATCGCTACAAGGCTTATTTATTTGTGGTAATTTTCAGTTTGTTATCAACGTATAATTTTATCTAACTATGGCAACAGATGATTTTTACCATGAGGTGCATCTCAATTTGAATGTAAGGGGATTAAAACACTCTGCTACATTACGGATCAATGAATACTCCAATCAGCTTATAGCCGAAGGAAAGAAAGTGTACAAACTCGGTTTAGGGCAATCACCTTTTCCTGTTCCTGATATTGTTGTACAAGGATTGATTGATCATGCCAGGGAAAAAGATTATTTGCCGGTAAAGGGTTTGCCGGCATTGCGGGAAGCCATCAGTGGTTTTTATTATCGCCATTGGGGGAAAAAATATTTGATTGAAAATATTGTTATCGGACCGGGCTCTAAAGAATTATTATTTCTATTGCAGTTATGCTATTATGGAGAGCTAATTATTCCTACACCCAGTTGGGTTTCTTATGCACCACAAGCAAAAATTATTGGTCGCAATATTCATTGGATAGCGACTAAAAAAGAAAATTTTTGGCGACTAACTCCTGATGAGTTGGATAAAATTTGCCGGGATGATCCTAAGAAGCCGAGACTGTTGATTTTAAATTATCCTTCAAATCCTACAGGGTACACTTATAAAAATGAAGAATTAATTGAGTTGGCATCAGTAGCAAGAAAGTATAAAGTAGTGTTGGTGTCAGATGAAATTTATGGAATGCTGGATCATAAAGGAGACCATCATAGTATTTGTACACACTACCCTGAAGGAACAATTATAAGTGGCGGACTGAGTAAATGGTGCGGAGCAGGTGGTTGGAGATTGGGTGCCCTGGCATTTCCGAAATCATTAAGTTGGCTGGCCGATGCATTATCGGTGGCTGCCAGCGAAACTTTTACCTCTACATCTGCACCTATACAATATGCAGCAGTAACTGCTTTTGAACCACATCCTGAAATGGATTTTTATTTAGAAAGGGCAAGAAAAATATTATTGCATCTTGGACAATATTGCAATCGTATTCTAAATGAAGCTGGTATTAATAACGCAGCACCACATGGTGGTTTCTACCTGTTTCCGGATTTCAGCAATTTCCGAAACAAATTTTTGCAGCATGATATTTTTGATTCGGAAACAATGTGTGAAAAATTATTGGAAAGTGCCGGTGTAGCAACATTGCCCGGTTCTGAATTTGGTTGCCCACCTTCTGCTTATACATTGCGGATATCCTATGTAAATTTTGATGGAAGAAAAGCTATTGATGCAGCAGTTACAGAAACGGTAGATGATTTATTTATAGAAAAATATTGCCCTGATACATTGGCTGCAATGAAGGAGATTGTAAAATGGGTTTCTGCTTTATAATTTTGGTAATTTTTAAATGATGAAGAAAGCCATGCTTTTTTTTGGGTTTTTAAGTCAGTTGTTTTCAGGGAAAACACAAACTCCCGATTTTAAAAACTTTCCTGTCTATACAGGAAATGATTTAGGACTTACTTATTCAAAAGAAAAATCTGCATTTCGAATTTGGGCGCCAACCGCAGATGAAGTGCATTTAAAACTTTATAGCAATGCAGATCATAATCTTTTTATCGAGTTGCACTCTATGAAAAAAGATAAGAACGGTACATGGGTATCTGTGTTGACAGGCGATAGAAAAGGATTGTTCTATGCATTTAGCACTATTATCAATGGGAAAGAATTGGATGAAGTACCTGACCCATATGCAAAAGCCGTAGGAGTAAATGGGAAAAGAGCAATGGTAGTTGATTTAAAAGAAACCAATCCCAGCGGATGGGAAAAAGATAAAAGCCCCGCATTTAAAAATAAAACCGATGCTATTATTTATGAATTGCATGTAAGAGATGCCAGCATTTCGCAAACATCGGGTATAAAGAATAAAGGAAAATTTTTAGGATTGACAGAACGGGGAACAAAAAATGCAGCAGGTCAATCTACCGGACTCGACCATATAAAAGAACTGGGCATAACTCATGTACACTTACTGCCATTCTATGATTTTAATTCGATTGATGAAACAAAACCAGATGGTAAATACAACTGGGGCTATGATCCGTTGAACTATAATGTGCCGGAAGGATCTTATTCTACCAATCCCTATGATGGAGTAACAAGAATTAAAGAATTCAAACAACTGGTAAAAGCATTTCATGAAAATGGATTGCGGGTGGTAATGGATGTGGTGTATAATCATACTGCATTGACAGAAACTTCCAATTTCAATCAATTAGTACCGGGCTATTATTACCGACAAACAAAAGATGGGAAATTCTCTGATGCTACAGCCTGTGGAAATGAAACGGCAAGTGAAAGACCGATGTTTAGAAAATTTATGCTGGAATCGATGAAATATTGGGTGCAGGAGTATCATGTAGATGGCTTTAGAGTTGATTTGATGGGAGTGCATGATATAGAAACGATGAATCTTATTTCAAAGGAATTGCATAAAATAAAACCTGATATACTTATTTATGGGGAAGGATGGACTGCAGGTGCATCTCCATTGCCAGATTCACTAAGAGCATTAAAAGCGAATGCACATAAATTGGATCGTATTGCAGTTTTTAGTGATGATATACGAGATGGAATAAAAGGATCTGTGTTCGACCATAAGGACAAAGGCTTTGCCAGTGGCAAAAAAGGAATGGAAGAAAGTATAAAGTTTGGAATCGTTGCTTCGGTACAACATCCGCAGGTTGATTATAGCAAAGTAAATTATTCTAAAGCACCGTATGCGAATGAACCTTTTCAAACTGTTACGTATACAGAGTGTCATGATAATCATGTGCTATGGGATAAAATAAATATTACAAATAGTACAATCTCAGAAGGAAAAAGAAGGCAAATACAAAAACTAGCTTTATCAGTTGTTCTTTCTTCACAAGGAATTTCATTTTTACATGCTGGAACAGAATTTTTGCGAACAAAGAAAGGGGTGGAGAATTCTTATAACTCTCCAGATAGTATCAATGCTATTGATTGGGATTTAAAAACAAAAGAGGAAAGAACATTTCAATATGTAAAGCAATTGATTAAAATGAGAAGGGAGCATCCGGCCTTTCGTATGACGAGTTCAGAAGCCATCAGACAAAACATCGTTTTCTTTGACAATATGCCAGATGAAATAGTTGGCTATTCAATAAATGGTTCGGCAGTAAAAGATAGTTGGAAAAAAATTCTTATTTATTTTAATGGTTCACAAGGGAGACGAACTTTAAAACTTCCCCCGGGAAATTGGAAGCTTGCAATATGGGATAACGATTTTGGACAGACGATAGATGTGGCAGAAAGCGAAATTTTTGTGGAAAGGGGCTGTACTATTTTTTATCAATAACTGATTGGTGAATTTTTGAACCACATAGAATCATAGGTACATTAGAAATACACACATAGGCTCCTCTATGTGTTTTACTATGTTTCTATTGTGCCTACAGTGGTTCAAAAAATATAGCCATAATTGAAATTCTGAATATCACTTAGAGTATTCGCAAATGCCGAATAGAATTACCGAACGATGCAGTGTGCGACGCAAAAGACGATGATAGTAGTAATGCAGCTGGCAACAAAAATTTTCTAGCGCAACTCTTTATAACAAAGCCTTTTACTATTAAAACCTTCTTTCTCCCTTTTATACCCTATATTTGCACTCTTGTATGTTATTTCTCACTCAGTTTGTATGTCTCCGTACTACTCAAATGCCGTGATGGCTTAACGTAAGGCAGGTAAAGTATCAGATTCGGAATTGATAGCCTTACCACATTTTTAATTTAATATTTTATTCAATTGTCATTTAACAATTTACAGCTCATTGAGCCTGTGCTCAAGGCGTTAGTCCATGAGGGCTACACTACGCCTACACCTATTCAGCAGCAAGCAATTCCTGCTATTTTAGAGCAAAAAGACCTGCTGGGCTGCGCCCAAACAGGCACTGGTAAAACAGCCGCTTTTGCAATTCCTATTTTGCAACTGATGCACCAGCAACAACAACAATCACCAAAAGGAAGACGCAATATCAAAGCATTGATATTAACTCCAACCCGTGAACTCGCTATTCAAATTGAAGAAAGCTTCAACGCTTATGGAAAGTATCTCGATTTAAAACATCTTGTAATTTTCGGTGGTGTAAATCAATTTAGCCAGGTAAATGCATTGCGCCGTGGTATAGATATATTAGTGGCTACTCCCGGTCGTTTATTAGACCTGATGAATCAAGGCCATGTTTCCTTGCGTGATATCAACTTCTTCGTTCTCGATGAAGCAGATAGAATGCTCGACATGGGATTTGTGCATGATGTAAAAAGAGTGATCGCAAAATTGCCTTCAAAAAGACAAACCTTGTTTTTCTCTGCTACTATGCCTCCAGAAATTCAACAACTGGCAAATGTATTATTAACTAACCCGGTAAAAGTTGCAGTAACACCTGTTTCTTCTACTGTTGAAATTATACAGCAGTCAATTTATTTTGTTGACAAACAAAATAAAAATGCTTTACTAAAAGATCTTTTAGCCGATGCGGATATTAAAACGGTGTTGGTATTTGCAAGAACAAAACATGGTGCTGATAAAGTTGCCAAAGAATTGAATCGTTCTAATATCAGAGCAGAAGCAATTCATGGTAACAAATCACAAAATGCAAGACAATCGGCTTTGCATAATTTCAAGACACGTCAAACAAGAGTATTGGTAGCAACAGATATCGCTGCCCGTGGTATTGATATTGATGAGTTGACCCATGTGGTGAATTATGATCTGCCAAATATTCCTGAAACCTATGTGCACCGTATTGGTCGTACAGGCAGGGCAGGAGCAAGCGGTATTGCCATTTCATTCTGCGACCATGAAGAAAAAGCATACCTGAAGGATATTCAAAAAGTGATAAGCAAAACAATTCCGGTTGTTGTAGATCATCCTTACTTACTAACGAGTAATGCGCAGCAAATTCAACGTCCATCGCAACGTCCGTCTTTTCAAAAGAGACCCAATAGCAATGGTGGAAATAGAAATGGTAACAACCAGGGTGGTAATAGAAATGGAAATAGCCAAAGTGGGAATGGTTTCAGAGGAGAGAGAAGAAGAAGTTTTAGCAACTCATATTAATTTTTGATACCAACTTATATTTCAAAGTCATTCTCCGGAATGACTTTTTTTATTTCTCATCATAACTCTCCATACCATCCACCAAATGCCCATAGTTAACAAGTAGCTCTTGCCCCACAGCAATATCAAGAATAGCTTCAAATTCTTCGCCATCGTTAATAGAAATAATATTAGGATTCGCTGAATGATTAAGGTAAATAACAGGATCGATCATTTTAAAGCCATATTCCGGAACGAAATAATGTTCCTCATCAAAGAGGCAGTATGTTTCAATTAAAGACCGTGAATGTTCTGGTAACGTCTCTACTTCGCTAATAGGAACTTTAATCCATTCTCCCATTCCTTTGGAAAATATATTGCGGGTTCCTTTTGGAATAGGTTGTATCGCAAATACACCAATACCATGAATAGGCGAACCTTTCAGTGCAACATAAGTTTCGGTTTGTAACTCTTGCAATAATTTTTTGTACGGCATCTAGCGTATAAATTAAGAAAGGCAAAAGTACAGGGAAGACTGTTACAACGGCGTGTTAAAAAGATACAGCAAGACTTAAACCACCCCAGCTATGATTAAGTCCTTTTTTAAACTCTTTTGACAGGTAAGATTGTGAATAGCTGAGGTAAACTTTTTTGATATTAAGCATGATACCCATATCAGCCCGGAAAACAAGTCTTTCAATTTCGTTGGACGAAATCGTATGAACACTTTTCCGGTTAAACAAGCCGCCTTGCATGGTGGCATCATAACCAACAAATGAAACAAGGCCTTGTCCATATAAATAGAAATTAACTTTCTTTTTTGTTGGAGAAAATGAATAAGGATCAGAAAAACTTCCGGCCATGAAATTTATTCCACTGCTTAGTTTATTATGTAGAGTGCCTGCTTTGGCTTCCGCAATTCCATTCAGCAATAAATTATTTCCGGCTTTCAGGATTTGTTTTTCATAGTTAAGCTGGTAGTTCAAAATAATATCATTCTTTATTTGATGTTGCCAGCCTTTTGGAATTGCATCGCCTGTTTGCTTATGAATAAATGTTTGAATTTCTTTACCGAGTGCTGCAGGGCCCATTATACCTACACTGATGGATGATGCTATTCGTTGCCTTTTGCTGCTATCAATATTCACTACAAATGATTTCACCGCCATATTCGCCTGGAAAGGTCTATCGTTGAACAATACTTCATCACTTTCAATGGTGGTTGGAGTGTAGCCAAAAATATTGAAACTAATTCCGTATTTACTTTTATCATGCTGTGAGAATAACAGAAGTCTGTTAATAGGATTTTTTTTCAGACAAGGATTTACATATTCAACAGTTATTCCCTGCGAATAATAATAATCAGTGCTCGTAAAAAAGTCATTCTCGTAATTGAAGCGTAAGTAGTTTGTTGCAGAGATATTTCTAAAGGAAGAACTATTGTCAATTAACTGGGCAGATAAAACGCCAGCACTGATTGATAATAGGAGGCATAGTATTATTTTTCGGGTATGCAGTAACACTACATAACTACGAATAGTAATAACTTACAGATTCTATCTGCTTATTTAATAAGCTAAATATGAGGGAAAATTAATAACGGTTGCGATCTCGGTTGTATCCACCGCCACCGCCGCTGTTACCACCACCACGGTAGCCGCCTCCTCCGCCGCTACCACCACCACGGTAACCACCGCCTCCGCCGCCACGGTTTCCACCGCCGCCAGAAGAGCCACCACCTGGTCTGTCTTCAGCTTGTTTTACTACCAATGGTTTTTTACCGAGAGATATATCGTTGAGGTGTTCAATTGCTTCTTTTCCTTCTGCATCATTTTCCATTTCTACAAAACCAAAACCACGGCTTTTGCCTGTTTCTTTATCCATGGCAACTTTCGCAGAAACTACTTTTCCAAACTTCTCGAAAATTTCTTCTAATTCGGCATCATCGAGATCATAGGGGAGACCAGCTACAAACAGATTCATGAGTCCTTAATTTGTACAAATGTACTGAACTTCTTTGTTTAAAGAGAATATACAGGTAACTACTTACTTAGCAGGAAGTTTGCCCGGATTATTGAGATAAGTATCAATGATTTCTTCCATGTCTATATTCATAATATTAGCCATCGTTAATAACCACATCAGCACATCAGCAAACTCCTCTTTGGCATTTTCAATATTACCCCTGGCAATGGCTGATGATAGTTCTCCTACTTCTTCATGAAACCATAAAGCAGTATGATAGATGCCACGTTTAGAGTCGTTTTCAAAATACCTGTCCCGGACTATTTTTTGTAGAGCAGAGATTTCCATAGTGCTGTAATGTATTAATATAGTTAAGAATTTGTTTCAACTGTTTTTGTTTTGCTACCACTGTATAACTCATATTCCAGTAAACGGCAATCAATAGTGCTGGTATAAAATTCGATTCTCCTGTTTGCTTTTAACCCTATCTTTTTTGCTAACTCCATATTACCTGTAAAAATATACCCGAAGTAGCCTTTGCATTTTTGTTTCATGAAATCACCAATTCGGGCATAGGTTTCTTCTAATTCCTTTATATCTCCTAAACGTTCACCGTATTCAGGGTTGACATAAAAAACTCCCGGAACATTTTCAGGTACTTCAGTTTTTGCAAAATCACAAACAGTAAAATCAATTAAATTCAAAACTCCGGCAGCTATCGCATTCTTCTTTGCATTTTCAACTGCCCTGTTATCATAATCAGTCGCAATTATTTTCAGGCCGGGTACTTCGATGATCTGTTCTTCCAATAAAGCATCTTCTTGCAGATAAATAGTTTCATCATAGCACTGTAAATGCATAAAAGCATAATTGGTTCTGAATAATCCCGGTCTCCTGTTGGTGGCGATCATGGCTGCTTCAATAGCAACTGTTCCGGAGCCACACATAGGATTGACAAAAGCTGATTTTCTGTCCCAACGGGTAGCATAAATAGTTGCTGCTGCCAAAGATTCAAGCATAGGTGCAAGTCCTGGGATTTTCCGATAGCCATGACGGGCTAACGAATCACCTGTTGTATCAATGAATAGTTCTGCATCTTCATTCTTCCAGAATAAATGAATGACTGCACCTTTTAATTCTGCACCCGTTGATGGACGATTCCCCCTGATGTCACGCAGCCGGTCTATTATTCCATCTTTTACCCGGAGGTTTGCAAACATGCTGTTGTTGATCGTATCATTATGAACATTGCTGGTAATAGAAAAATAACCATCGTCTGTTAATACTTTTTCCCAGGGGAAACCGACTATATTGTTATAAACATCATCGGCGTTGCGGGCCTCGAATTTTTTCAGACTATATAACACCTGGCTGGCGCAGCGAAGATTCAGGTTCAGCTTAATGCAATCATTGATAGTTGCTTTAATACGAACACCGGTAATGAAAGATTCTTCGATAGAAAAGCCAAGGTCTTTTACTTCCTGTTCTAAATAAGGGGCGATGCGTTTATGACAAGTGATAGTAACCGGTGCCACGGTAGTGTAGTAACTCATGGCGGTAAAGATAACTTTTTCAACACAGAGTTTTTGAGATAGGGAGTAACACAAAGAAATTGCTCGCCTCTGTATTACTTATTTGTTACTATGTGTTGAAAGGAACTAATTCATTCTTTTATAATTAAACGGAATGGTATCTTTCCCTCCATTTTTATTTGGCCCAATGATAAAAGCATTTATTGTGTTTGCATCTGCCACTGTATAATTTATATCTGTTGGAAAATCATGTGCAGGGTTGCTAAATTGAACACTATTCACTTCGAGAATAGAGGAGACAAATTTTACCGGCTTTCCTGCATTTTGTCCATTCACTGTATTTTCAAAAACCCAATTGCTGTTTTCTAAGTAAATGTTTGCCTGCTCATTCCAGGAAGTGTCTGCTCCCTTTAAACTATACGCTGCTGAATTGTAACCACCTTTATCGTTCTTTGTCCATCTTTCAAAACTATTGCCATCTTCACTTTGCCAGATTCCCAGCATTTTATCAAATACCAGATCATTTGCAGTAGTAGTTTCCATTGTAGTGCTGCCTTTGGGTTCAGTTTTTTTATCGCTTGAATTGTTGCATGATAATGTACAGGCTGCAATTACAATAGCGAGTAATACAATTGGTTGTTGCATGGGTTTCATATCTGTTGTATATTTTATGACTGCAAAATAGGGTTACCCTTTGTGTTGGAATTGTAAAAATGCGACATGCCTACTCGGAGGTAGCAAATAATGCAGCCAGTTTCATATTGCCTGTAAAAAACTGTCGGGGGCTAATGCCGGTGAATTCCTTAAAATCTTTGATGAAATGCGCCTGGTCGTAATAGCCATTTTCGTAAGCCAGCGAGGTTAGATTGCTAAAACTATTTTCTTCCATCATTTTAATAGCAGCCTGTAATCGTACAACTCTTGAAAGTTGTTTTGGGCTCATGCCAATGGCGGATGTAAATTTTCTTTCTAAATTTCTACGGTTCACATTCATTTTATCGGCTAAGTCAATTACACTTAACTGACCTTGTGATTGGAGAATAGCTTCTACACATGTTTTAGTTATCGTGTGTACAATTTTGGGATCACTGAGAAATCCCAGCAAGAATGATTCTATTAGCTTTATTCGTTCTGCATTATCTTTTGCAAATAAGACTTCTTTTTCCAACTGAATTCCATTCTCCCCAAAAATATTTTTTAATTCCACAGCTTTGTTTTCTAGCTCACTTACAGGTATTAAAATAAAGGGAGAAAGACCGTCTGGATTAAACCTTGCTGCAACAATTCCAGTTACTCCTGTGGGCTCAATTTCTAAATAGTTTGTTATTTGCCCATACACAAAGCACTTTGGTTGAATAAGGAAACTGGCATCTTCAAAATATTGCTTGTATTGATCACCATAATGAAAGATCAATTCCATACATCCATCGGGAACTACCCGTTGGCGAACGGGTTCATCATTACCTTCATCATCCAATGTCCAAAAACATTTAATAAAGGGTTGAAGTTCCTCCGTAGGGGTGTAAACCTGGTAATTCATGATAAAAAATTATCGAAATCAATCTTTCCAACCCCATGGAGCTTCAGGTATGTCAATGGGGTTTGTTAAATCGAACTTGACAGTAAAAACTCTCACAGTACCAATTCTCCGAAGATTATATGTAAATGCAGTATCATCAATTGTTATCCACCATACATTGGAAGCAGCAGCCGGAATAATATTAGCTGTTTCCTGGTCAGCAGTAAAAACTTGTAAACCGGGTAAGCCTGTACTACTGGTATAACCACCATACATCGTAATAGAATCAGGCTTGCCGTCACTATGCCGATGGTCATGCTTTAATAAAATCCGGTCTGAGATTTTTGTGAGTACCCATGTTCTTGATTTATCATCTCCTACAAAAAAAGGGATACGAATTTTATTACTATCGCAGGCCCGCACATGCATTACTAATTTTTTACCACGAAAATCATCGTTGGCAGGAGCTTCAACAATTACCCCTTCGTAGGACTTACCGCAATGCTTATTGATGCTATTCCAGAAAGCATCTGTTGCTTTTTCTTTTTGTGCAGAAAGAGTTGTTGATATTAGAACTGTGGCAAAAAGAATGACTTGTTTTGTCATACGGGTATTTTTAGAAAGATAAGCAATCAGGGTTACATGGACATAAAAAAGGAGCCTTGTAATACAAGACTCCTGATATTAATCAAAGGGATTCGATTTTAGAAACGACCATCTTTTTTATCTTGTTTACGACCGATACCATAACCAAGACCGCCGCCTAATACACCACCAATAACCCCACCTGCTACACGGTTACGCTTATTAATAACTGCGCCTAATACTGCGCCGCCTGTACCGCCTATGATAGCATATTTAGCAGATTTACTCATGCCTTTCTTTTTTGCTACTTCCGCATTGTTGGTTGATGATGAACTCATACTACCACTTTTAGAAGTACTTTTCTTTGATGCTGTATTATTTGCGGCCATTGATTTTGCATATAGTGCTGCAGCTGCTTCTTGTTCTTGTTGAAGTTTCATCTGCTGAAATGCTGCAAAGCCCACTGTGTCTTCATGAGAAACAGGTGCTGTACTTGTTCCGCTTTTACAAGCGGCGAATAAAACTGCAATTGAAGTAACGATTGTCAATAAAGTAAATGTCTTTTTCATAACTGTAGATTTTAGGATGAATAAATAAACTACAGTACTCACTAGACAGAAAGGATGCCAAAGAATTCTTGAATGTTAAAGAAGCAATTATGCGATAGCTAAATAGCTCGAAGTAAGCGATTTAGGCAGGTATCCTTTTAACAAACAAGATGTTCACTATGTAAAAGAGAAAAAGTATCGTACTTTCTTATAATACAATTATAAAAACTTTTGAAGCGATAAGGGTTACCTTTTTGTTATACGAAATAATGTAATATTATTTATCGTTATCGATTGTTCTACCAATATAATAGCCTGCAATTCCACCTGCTATTACACTTATTGAAGCCCAAATAATATTAAAACCCGTAGCAAAATAACTGATAGCAAAACCAGTTGCGGCACCTAGTAGTGAGAATAAGCCAGTTGTTTTTATCTTGGAAGAAGAGGAAATTTTTCCTGTATCATTCGAAGTTTTAAACTGGCGGAGATGCGCTTTGTGCTTTTTGCGATGATGTGATCTGGCCACTTTTTTATTTTAAGTTACGGTTTTTATTTAAAAGCCTTTTAGTTTTAAATATTTATCGAACCATTGCAGATATCTTTCAAATCGATCTTTTTGAAAAGCCGGTACTGTTATACCATGAAATTGGCCGGGATAAATAATCAGTTCTGTAGGTGTACCGATGGAACGTAGTGCCTGGTACATTTGTTCGCTGCCAACTGCCGGTACGTTAAAATCTTTTTCACCCGTCATAAAGAGAGTTGGTGTTTTGATTTTATCAGCATTTAAAAAGGGGTAGGAGAGCTTCAGGTATTTCTCATAGTTCTTGTCTTTCCATGGTTGGCCTAATTCATTGTCGAGTTGTAAAATATACTGATCAACGCCATATAATGACAATTGTAAAGCACTTCCTGCGCCACTTACTGCGGCCTTAAAACGAGTGTCCTTTGCAATAGTATAATCAGTCAGTATTCCACCATAACTCCATCCACCAATGCCCATTTTATTGCCATCTACAATTCCTTTACTTATTAAATGATCGGCAGCGCCTTGTATGTCTAATACTTCTTTATTGCCCCAGTCGGCATAAATAGCTTTGCAAAAATCTAAACCTCTGCCATTGCTTCCTCGATAATTAACAGCAACTACAGCATAGCCACTTGCAGCAAGCATTTGCCTTGTGAGATCAAAACCAAAATCATCCTGGCCCACCGGGCCGCCATGTATAAAGAATATCACAGGTAATTTTTCTGATACTGTTCTATTGGGTGGCAAGTATAAAATATTGGAAACCGTGGCACCATCTTTACTTTTCGATGTAAATTTTTCAACAGTTGCAAATGATAAGTTTGCTACAAAATCGTCCTGAATTTTGGTTAATCTTCTTGTGTTGTTATTTTCAATTGCATAAAATTCTGAAGGAAGTGTTGGTTCTGTCATGGATGCTATCCAACTGCCATTGGGATGACGTTCTAATGAATTAAAAGATCGGGCACCTCCGGCTATCTTATTCATTTTACCATTGCTGGCATTAAAAGATGCAACGTAACGTTCGCAGTCATCAGTAACTAATGCAGCGATGGCAGTTCCTTCTTTATTCCAACGAGGAGTTGATACAGGTCTGTCGAGTGATTTAGTTAATAGAGTGGGTTCGCCACCCGTAGCCGGAATTGTAGTTAATATAGCCTGGTCATACATAATATAATCAGCATCTGATGTGCTGCGTAAATAAGCAATTGTTTTTCCATCGGGGCTCCATTGCGGAGATCCATCACTTCCTTTCCAGTTAGTCAATTGTTTTGCCACTGAACCTGCTTTTGCAGGAATAATAAAAATGTCGGTGTTGCTATTTTTATCAGGGTCTTCTGTTCGATTACTTACAAAAGCTATGGCAGAACCATCAGGACTCCATTGTGCTCCACTTTCATTATAATTACCTTTTGTAAGAGTATCAGTTTTTTTAGTAGCAACATCAAATAAATAAAGATGTGTTTTACGTTTATCGTATTGATAGCCGCTTACATCTTGTTTGAATTTATATCTATCAATTACATAAGGCTTATTTCCTTTTTTACCGGCAGTATCTTCAAAGTCCCGTATG
>CAZXMP010000099.1:0-15264 GCA_964641575.1 uncultured Chitinophaga sp.
AAGGCAACGACCTGGTTGTTTCCAGCATTTTTGTTAACCCAACTCAGTTCAACAATCCGAGGGATTTTGAGAAATATCCCATTACTATTGAAAAAGATATTGAGATGTTAGAGCAGGCAGGTTGTGATGTACTATTTCTTCCTTCTGTTCATGAAATATATCCAGATGGTTTTTCCACCACGAAAAATTATGATTTAGGATTTGTAGAAACCATATTAGATGGAAAGTTTAGACCCGGCCATTTTCAGGGTGTATGTATGGTAGTACATCGCCTCTTAGATATTGTAAGCCCCGATAATCTTTACCTGGGCCAAAAAGACTACCAACAATGCATAATTATAAAAAAGCTCATCCGCATAATTGGTAAGTCTACTATCAACATTCATATTTGCCCTACCCTACGAGAGACCGATGGACTAGCCATGAGCAGCCGTAACATGCGACTGAATGCTAAGGAAAGAGAAACGGCTGTTACTATTTATCATACCCTCCTCTTTATAAAAAATAATATTTCGAAAGGCGATTTAACTGCCATTAAAACCCAGGCTATAGAAATACTTGACAACGCAGGTTTTAAAACTGATTATGTTGAAATAGCAGATGCTGTCAATTTTACTTTACTTAATGAGTGGAACGGCCAGCAAAAAATAGTTGTGCTGGTAGCTGCTTTCCTGAATGAGATTCGATTAATTGATAACATGGTTCTTAATTAATAGTAATATTTTACAACAGAATTTGACAATCCATCACATCGTTATACTTTCGGCTCCGCATGAATAAAAAAGTACGCACCATACTCCAATATTTTTTCTTCCTTGGACTCGGCATTTTTTTTGGCTGGCTTTCGCTGAAAAGCTTGAACAAGGAAAATATGGCGCAGATTAAAACTGCTTTTGCTAATGCCCGGCATTGGTTGATAATACCCGTACTTGTAATTTTATTCCTTAGTCATTTTGTTAGGGCTTTGCGTTGGAGATTATTAATTGAACCCCTTGGCTATAGCACTTCAAAAGCCAATGCTTTTTTTGCAGTAATGATTGGCTATCTGGTAAACCAGGGTGTGCCACGACTTGGTGAAGTAGTTAAGTGTACTGTTCTTGCCCGCTACGAAAAAATTCCGGCCGAAAAATTAATCGGTACAATCATTCTCGAAAGACTGATTGATGCGCTGACCTTGTTACTCATTTTTGGAATTACGTTAATTATACAACCCGAGTTGTACTCCCGCATTATCGATACTTTTTTTAATTCTTCGCAGGAAAAAGAAACAAAAAAAGTTTCCACCGTACTCATCAGTGTCATTCTTTTTGGCGCAGTTGTAATACTACTGGTCTTGTGGATGTTTATAAAAAAGAAATCATTCAGTGATTTATCGGCCATAGCAAAAAAAATATGGAAAAGTGTTTTACAAGGCGTGGTCAGCATCCGACATTTAAAAAAAAGAAAGCTGTTTATTTTTTTTACTATCGCTTTATGGACACTTTACCTCTCCGGCGGCTATATTGGATTTATGGCCTTCCAGGAAACAAGCCATTATGGAATTAAAGAGGCCTTTACTGTATTATCGGCAGGAAGTGTGGGAATGATTGCATCTCCAGGTGGTCTGGGTGCTTATGCCTACCTGATAGAAAAAACAATGGAGCTATATGGTCTTAACACCACCATTGCTATCGCATTTGGGTGGATATTGTGGCTGGCTACAACTGCTGTAATAGTATTTGGAGGTTTGATTAGCTTTGTAGCAATGCCATATTATAATAAACAAAAAATAAGTGAAAAGAGCTGACATTATACCACAGAAGATTTTCACTGCACCGGAGCTATTGAAACGAATCTTGCAATGGAAAGTATTAGACAAGACAATTGTCTTCACTAATGGTGTGTTTGATATTATTCACCAGGGGCATATATTTTCATTAAGCGAAGCTGCTAAAGAAGCTGACTACTTAATTGTAGGATTAAATACAGATGCTTCAGTAAAAAGATTAAAAGGTGTAAGCCGCCCGATAAATAATGAAGCTGCAAGATCATTGGTGATGGCATCTCTACTTATGGTGGATGCAGTTGTATTATTTGATGAAGATACCCCGCTTGAGTTGATCAACTTTATTATGCCAGATGTGCTGGTGAAGGGCGGTGATTATACCATCGAACAAATAGCTGGCGCAAAAGAAGTACTGGCTGCTGGTGGCAGAGTGGTCATCAATCCAATACTGGATGGATTTTCAACTACAGGAATTATTGAGCAGTCCCGAAACAGCTGATCTTCCAAAACTTAATATTCAAATTACTACTGTCTCTATAATTTTATATGAACAAGATATTTTATGGCACAACATAATACCACCAAGAGAAAAACAATTGCCCGGGACATAAGCTGGCTTTCTTTTAACGCAAGAGTACTTCAGGAAGCAGCAGACAATAGTGTCCCGTTGAGAGAGCGGATACGATTTCTTGGCATCTTCTCTAATAATATGGATGAGTTTTTCCGGGTTCGTGTAGCTACACTACGTCGTATGATACAGTTTGGGTCAAAAGCCAATATGCATCTGGAAAATGACCCGCAGCAGATTATTGATGAGATACAAATGACGGTATTAAATCACCAGGGAGAATTTAATCGTATTTGGGAAGAGGTACTGCAGCAATTGAATGAACAAAAAATATTTCTCCGTACTGAAAAAGAATTAAATGCCGAACAACAAAATTTTGTCCGCAATCACTTTGAAGAGGAAGTAAGTTCTGATGTAATACCGTTGATGATTGAAAATATTCCGATCTTTCCTATGCTTCGGGATAAATCCATCTACCTGGCCGTAGTAATGTGGAAGAAAGAAAATGCGCTGAAAAAGAAATATGCTTTAATAGAAGTGCCCAGCCGGAGCCTTGGAAGATTTACCTTGCTTCCCTCTCCAAAACCAGACGAAAGTCACATTATATTACTGGAAGATATTATCCGGTTTAATTTGCCTGACATATTTTCTTATTTCGGATACGACCAATATCAGTCACATGTTTTTAAAGTAACCCGGGATGCAGAAATAGACATTGACCAGGATGTTTCTACCAACATCATTCAAAAAATTGAAAAAGGAATTAAGAACCGCCGCAAAGGAAAACCTGTACGTTTTGTATACGACAGGGAAATGGATCCGGGATTGTTAGAATATTTAGTGCGCCGTTTAAATCTTTCTAAAAGAGATAACCTGATACCGGGTGGTAGAATACACAATTTCCGCCACTTTATGGATTTTCCTGACCAGGTATTTAAAGAGAAAAGGCTACGCAAAAAACCGTTTGACCATCCGCTACTCACGGTTCGTCGTGTTACAGATGTAATTTTAGAAAAAGATGTGATGCTTCATTTTCCATACCATTCTTTTTTACCATTAATAGATCTTATTCGGGAGGCTGCATTTGACCCGGATGTAACAACTATAAAAATCACTTGTTACAGACTGGCGCAAAATTCAAAAATCATCAATGCATTGATCAACGCCGTTCGTAATGGAAAAGAAGTGGTGGTGATGCTGGAGTTAAGGGCAAGGTTTGAAGAAGAAGCTAATATAGAATGGAAGAACAGGCTGGAAGAAGAAGGTGCCAGGGTATTGATTGAAATACCAAACATGAAAGTGCATTCGAAAATATGTGTAATAAAAAAAAGAACGAAAGACAACAACTTCTTGCTGTATGGATTTGTAAGCACCGGCAATTTGAATGAAAAGACATCTAAAGTATATGCTGATCATTGCCTGCTTACAGCCAATCAAAAAATTATGGCAGATGCAAATCGCATCTTCAGCTTTTTGGAACAACCAAAAACAGGTATGCATTTTCTGCGGGATTGTAAAGTGATTATCCCAAGTCCGATGTTTGTAAAAAGAGAAATGCTCAAACTCATAGATGAAGAAATAAAGCAAGCCCGTAAGAAAAAGCCAGCCTCCATTACTTTAAAAATGAATTCCCTGA
This sequence comes from uncultured Chitinophaga sp., assembly GCA_964641575.1. Classification (GTDB taxonomy): domain Bacteria; phylum Bacteroidota; class Bacteroidia; order Chitinophagales; family Chitinophagaceae; genus JJ008. Next base: position 3,970 of record CAZXMP010000099.1, read on the forward strand.
GCGATGAAGAGATGATACAAAAATTATATGAGGCAGCCCGTGCAGGAGTTGAAATTAAACTAATCATTCGTGGTGTTTATTGCATGTTATCAGAAAATAAAAAATTTGAAAAGCCAATCAAGGCCATTAGTATTGTTGATGAATATCTTGAGCATGCAAGAGTGTGGGTATTTCATAACAGAGGTAAAGAGAAAGTTTATATATCTTCGGCAGACTGGATGCGAAGAAATTTAGAACATCGAGTAGAAGCAACTTGTCCTATATGGCATGAGGAATTGAAGCAAGAATTGAAAGACATTCTTGATATACAATTACAGGACAATGTAAAAGCAAGGTGGCTGGATAATGAATTAAGCAATGAATATGTTCGCACCACCAAAAAGAAAATAAGATCGCAGGTAGAAACCTATAACTACCTGTTCAAAAAAACACAGACAAACCGTGAGACTGGCAGCAATTGATATTGGAAGTAACGCAGCAAGATTATTAATAACTGATGTAATTACCGGGCCGCAAGGAGTTCCTGAATTTATTAAAACTGTTCTGGTCAGAGTTCCACTACGTCTCGGCTTTGATGTTTTCGATAAAGGTGAAATTTCTGCAGGTAAAACAGAAAAGATCATCAAGACCATAAAATCTTACAAGCTGCTATTGGATGTGTATGAAGTAAAGCATTTAAAAGCTTGCGCTACCTCTGCCATGCGGGATGCAATGAACGCAGCCGACATCATTAAAAAAGTAAAAGCAGAAACTGGCATCGAAATAAAAGTGATAAGCGGACAAGAAGAAGCTTCTTTTATTTATGAAAACCATGTTGCAGAAGCAATGACTGCTGATGAATCCTATTTATATGTAGATGTTGGTGGCGGAAGCACCGATATTACTTTCTTTAGCGATGGTAAATTGATCTTTAAAGAATCCTTCAATATTGGTACCATTCGCCTGTTAAAAAACCAGGTAGCTGAAGCTGCTTGGGATGAGTTGAAGGAATACATCCGTACAAAAACAAAAGGCTACCATCATGTAACTGCTATTGGATCCGGTGGCAATATCAATAAAATATTTTCTATTTCTAAGCGTAAGGAAGGAAAGCCTTTGTCATTGGATCTGCTCAGAGACTATTATAAGGAATTCAGCAATCTTTCTTTGGAACAACGAATAAGCTTGCACAAATTAAGAGAGGACAGGGCCGATGTTATTGTTCCGGCATTGCTTATTTATATAAATGTAATGCGCTGGGCTGATGCCGAAGAAATTTATGTTCCAAAAATTGGTTTGGCGGATGGATTAATTCAACACCTCTACGAAGAAGTAAGGCTGAAAGATCTTGAAGTTTGATTTTAGCTACATTTATACTCTAAATTTTCCGCATGTCAGTTAATAAAGAAGTAAAGAAAGTAACGACCAATACATTGCTAAAAATGAAAGCTGCTGGCGAAAAGATCAGCATGTTGACGGCATACGATTTTTCCTTTGCAAAAATTATTGATGGAGCAGGGATTGATGTGATACTAGTGGGTGATTCGGCTTCGAATGTTATGGCTGGTCATGAAACAACCTTACCAATCACACTCGACCAAATGATTTATCATGCCTCCTCTGTTATTCGTGGCGTTGACCGTTGTTTGGTGGTAGTTGATTTACCTTTTGGCTCCTACCAATCTAACTCCGATATTGCTCTTGCATCTGCTATCCGCATAATGAAAGAAACAGGCGGACATTCTATAAAATTAGAAGGAGGTGAAGAAGTACTTGATTCCATTAAAAAAATTGTTTCCGCTGGTATTCCGGTGATGGGGCATTTAGGATTAACTCCCCAATCAATTTACAAATTCGGCACTTACACCGTAAGAGCAAAAGAAGAAGATGAAGCTAATAAATTAAGAACAGATGCAAAATTGTTGGAAGAAGCAGGTTGCTTTGCCATTGTGTTAGAAAAAATTCCAGCCACGTTAGCCAAAGAAGTTTCTGAAAGTTTATCTATTCCAACAATCGGCATTGGAGCAGGCGGCGATTGCGATGGTCAAGTTTTAGTAATGCATGACATGCTGGGCATCATCACAGAATTCAAGCCTCGCTTTCTCCGTCAATATCTTAATATTCATGAGCAGGCAACTAAAGCAGTGCAGCAATATATTAGTGATGTAAAATCGAAAGATTTTCCCAATGAGAGTGAGCAATATTAGTCAGTTGTCACAAAACTGTCTATTCTAAACAAATTCAAGTTCTCTTTGTACCACTCCCTTATTTTTGCGGCAAAATTCGTTGCATGCAATTTGTGAAAAGCTTATTTCTATTAATCGTATCGTTTTATATAGTTACAAATCTCAATTCACAACAAACGGATGTGGAAATGGAGAATGTAATTATAACCGCTAATCAATCTGCACAGCAACAAAAAGAAAGTGGAAGAAATGTAATTAGTATAAAGGGGGAACTCTTTAAATCTCTACCTGTTAATTCTATTGATGAATTGCTTCGCTACTTACCCGGCATTGAAGTGCAAATGCGGGGGCCACAAGGTTCACAGAGTGATATTGTAATTCGTGGAGGCACATTTCAACAAGTATTGGTAATTATTGACGGAGTAAAACTAAATGATCCATTGACAGGACACTTCAACAGCTATTCTCCCATCCATCCATCAGAAATAGAAAGAATTGAAATTCTAAAAGGAAGTGCTTCTGCAATATATGGCTCTGAAGCAGTAGGTGGTGTTATTAATATCATCACTAAAACTTTTGCTCATAAACTTGAAAAAAGAAAAAATCAATTGACGGGCAGAATAGTTGGTGGCGAATATCAACTCTTTAATGCGGACGCTGCTTTTAGTTATACAAAAAACAACACGACTCTTTCAGGAGGATTAACATCAAATAATGCAAACGGACCACAACTGCGTGGAACGGATGGATTTTTTCATCTTACTACTGCTACTATTGCATATTCGCAGCAATTAAATAAAGATTGGAGCATAAATTTCAGAACCGCTGTTGATTTTAGAAAATTTAATGCACAGAATTTCTATACCAGTTTTGCCAGCGATACCGCCAATGAAAAAGTAAACAGCTTTTGGAATCATCTTAATCTAGTAAAGAAAACAAAAAAAGGTAGTTTCAATTTTGATGTGGCATATAAAAAGTTGAGAGACCAATATTGGTTCAATGCCCGGTCTGCTCCCAATGATAATAAAAGCAATCTTTTTACAACACAATTATATTATTCCGGAGTTATTAACCCTCAACACAGTTTCACGGCAGGTGTTCAAACACATAGAAAAGCAATCAAATCAAATGATAGAGGAAACCATACGTTGTGGCATGGAGCATTGTATGGAATACTCCGTCACAAATTGGGAAATGGCTTTTATATAAATGAAAGTGTACGATTGGATTGGGATGAAAGCTATGGCGTAGTATTAGTACCGCAGGTAAATGCAGCCTGGTCATCTTCAAAATTTACTGTAAGAGCTTCAGCAGGTAAATCGTTCAGGGATGCAGATTTTACAGAACGATATAACAACTACGGTAAAGCCCTTGTTACTGGTGGCAGCATCGGCAATCCTGATTTAAAGGCAGAACAATCATGGAATATTGAAGCCGGTGCTGATTATAATGCAGGAAATGGTTTTAAAATTGCCAGCACTATTTTTTATCGTGACCATAATGATCTAATTGATTGGACCCCTACTCCATATTCAGAAATGCCAAGAAAGGTAAATCTTAGTCCCGCTGGAAACTATGCCTTAGCCAAAAATGTAGAAACTGTAAAAACAACTGGTATTGAAATTGATCTGATGTACAATAAAAAAATCAATGCTAATTCAGAGTTATTTGCCACTGCTGGATTTACTTCGCTACGATCAAAAAATGATGCTCCGGTTCCATCATTTTATATTTCATCTCATGCAAAATTTTTACTGAATTTCGCTGCCGCCTATCGCTTTCAAGCTTTCAGTATTTCCGTAAGTGGTGTTTATAAAGAACGGACGGCACAAAAAGCAAATCCTATCAGTGCAGAAATTACTCCCTCTTACTTTGTGTTTAATACAAAAGTTGGTTGGCAGTTCTTAAAAAAGGGTGGGAAACTATTTATACAGACAGATAACTTATTTGATAAGAAATATAGTGACCTTCTGGGTAGCAAAATGCCAGGCCGATGGTTATCAGCCGGAATTGAGATAGCTTTGTAACCTTAAATAATAAGTATGGATTTTCTGAAAGCATTAAAAATTGAAACGACAAATAAAGGTGTAAGTACAGGGACTGAATGGTTAGAATCTGCAGGTGAAACAATTGATTCCTTCTCTCCTGTTGATGGGAAAAAGATAGGCTCTGTAATTTCAGCCGATAAAGCAAGCTATGAAGCCGTAATCAAAAAAGCTGAAGAAGCTTTTATCACTTGGCGTTTAATGCCTGCGCCAAAAAGAGGTGAAATTGTACGGCAAGTTGGTGAAGCATTAAGACAATATAAACAACCATTAGGCAAACTTGTATCATATGAAATGGGAAAAAGTTTACAAGAAGGTTATGGTGAGGTGCAGGAAATGATAGACATCTGTGATTTTGCTGTTGGTCTTTCCAGACAATTACATGGATTGACGATGCATAGTGAACGGCCGGGGCATAGAATGTATGAGCAATATCATCCATTGGGTATAGTTGGAATAATTTCGGCCTTCAATTTTCCGGTAGCAGTGTGGAGTTGGAACACCATGCTTGCATGGGTTTGTGGTGATGTGTGCATTTGGAAGCCTTCAGAAAAAACTCCATTGTGCGGTATAGCTTGTCAAAATATAATTACAGAAGTATTTAAAAAAAATAATGTCCCGGAAGGTGTTTGTGGTTTAGTAATTGGTGGTCGTGAAGTTGGCGAGTGGATGAGTGCCGATACAAGAGTTCCATTATTATCTGCTACCGGTTCTACAAGAATGGGTAAAGCAGTTGGTGCTACTGTAGGTGCAAGATTAGGAAGAGCATTATTAGAACTGGGAGGAAACAATGCCATCATCATTTCAAAAGATGCCGACCTGGATATTGCAGTACTCGGTGCTTTATTTGGTGCGGTTGGTACAGCCGGTCAGCGTTGCACTACTACAAGAAGATTGATTATTCATGAAGACATTTATGATTCTATAAAAAATAAGTTAGTTGCTGCATATAAACAGCTACGCATTGGCGATCCTTTAGATCAAAATAATCATGTAGGCCCATTGATCGATAAAGATGCAGTAGCGATGTATGTAAAAGCAATTGAACAATGCAAAGCAGAAGGCGGCAACTTTGTTGTGGAAGGTGGCGAATTAACAGGAAAAGGATATGAAAGTGGCTGTTATGTAAAACCTTGTGTGGCAGAAGCACAGCCTGGATATAAAATTGTGCAACACGAAACTTTTGCACCAATACTTTATTTGTTGAAGTATAAAACCATTGATGAAGCAATTGCTATACAAAACGAAGTACCACAAGGATTATCGTCTTCTATTATGACTTTAAACCTTAGAGAAGCGGAACAATTTCTTTCTCATGCCGGCAGTGATTGTGGTATTGCCAACGTTAACATTGGCACTTCCGGTGCAGAAATTGGCGGTGCCTTTGGTGGCGAAAAAGAAACTGGTGGTGGCCGTGAAAGCGGAAGCGATGCATGGAAAGTATATATGCGCAGGCAGACGAATACCATCAATTACAGCACATCCCTTCCATTGGCGCAAGGTATTAAGTTTGATATATAATTGATAAAACTGGCTTAAAGCGTTAATATACAACATCTTTAAAGGGCTTTGGTTTTCGCCGAAGCCCTTTATTATATGCGGTCTTTTGCTTTGATTTATGAGAAATATTTGCAACTTTTACACCCCCAATCCACCAAATCAACAACTTAACCCATGAAAAAAAATGGCCTTCTCTCCCTAATAATAATATGCTGCAGTATAATCTCACAGGCACAACTTAGAATTGCTCTTGCCGGTGGCGGCCATCAATCAAGTGTGATTGAAACAAATGATCTGCCAAATTGGAACGATATAAAGGATAGTTATAAAGGGAGAACCGGGCTGCATCTGGGCTTTATTGCAGATTTACAATTCGGAATGAATTCCAAATTTTACTTTCAGCCGGGTGTACTTTATCATCATAAAGGAAGAAAATTCGATCAGCGATTTGATCCTTCCACAAGCACCATCATAAGCCAAAAAAACACCCAGTATGTAAATTATATAGATGTTCCTTTAAACATAGTTCGGAAGTTTGGTAGTAAAACGAAATTCCTTATTGGTGCCGGGCCATATGCATCTTTCTTCTTTAATGGTCAGGAAACATCGCAAACTATCACACAAACAGGCGTGTCGCAATCAGATGAGAATAACGATCTGCCTGTTGGAAAAAAACCGGGGCAATACGAAGTATTAAACTTTGGTGTTAATGGTTTGATTGGTGTTGAGTTTGGCCGTGCGTTTCTTACCGCTAATTACAGCCGTGGTTTAAATGATTTCTATACAGCAATAGATTACAATGGAACTTTTAAACACCAGGTTATTGGTCTTACATTAGGTGTTTTTCTTGGTAAACCAGTTGCTATTGAAAAAATAAAAGATAAAGACAGAGATGGTATTCCTGATGACCAGGATAGCTGCAAAACAGAGCCAGGTCCTGCAATTACAAATGGATGTCCCGATACAGATGCGGATGGTATAGCCGATCATAAGGACGAATGCCCCACAGAATCTGGAACATTAGCAACTAATGGCTGTCCGGATAAAGATGTTGATGGGGTGGCTGATAAAGATGATAAGTGTCCTGACATTAAAGGGCCGCAATCCAATAACGGTTGCCCTATTCCAGATAAAGATTCAGACGGTGTAGCAGATGATGTTGATAAATGTCCGGATGTGGCTGGAGTTGCACTATACGGCGGCTGCCCTGTTCCAGATACTGATAACGATGGTGTTGATGATCATAATGACAGATGCCCAACAGTGGCAGGCTTGGCAAAATATAACGGCTGCCCGATTCCCGACACAGATGGAGATGGTGTGAATGATGAAGAAGATAAATGTCCAAAAGAAAAAGGGGCAAAAGAAAATAGTGGGTGCCCGGAAATCAAAAAGGAAATTGTAGATAAAGTAAATTTTGCTGCTCAACGGATACAGTTTGAACATGCAAAAGCTGATTTATTACCAGGATCTTTAAAGGTGTTGGATGATATAGCTAAGATTTTGCTGGAAAACCCATTATTAAATATTTTAATTGAAGGACACACCAGTAATGATGGAGTTTATGCCGCCAATATGATTTTGTCGGAAAAAAGAGCCGAAAGAGTAAAATCTTATCTTGAATCAAAGGGAATTGAGGCAAGCAGACTTACCACTAAAGGTTATGGTCCTGATCAACCACTTACTACTGGTAAAACGGCTGCAGAAAAATCACAAAATCGCCGGGTTGAATTGAAGCTAAGCAACTAAGCTTGTTAATCAAGCGTCAAAAATTTGATAAAGCCCTATAATCGGGGCTTTATTTATGTAAAAATGTATGAATGGTAATCATTATTTTTAACAGCTTTACCAATTTTGAAGATTATAAAATAAGACAAATGAATAGTTTAATGAAGCGTATCTCTTTGTTTACGATTGGCAGTTTATTATTTGCCCTTGCTTTTGCCCAAACCTCTCAACCTGATGAAGTACCAAAAGGTTGGCATTTATTGGATAAACAAGCGAACGGTTACTATGGAATCAGTATTGATAAGGCTTACGATTTTGTACAATCAAAAAAACTGAAAAGTAAAACGGTTATTGTAGCGGTTATCGACTCGGGTATTGACACCCTGCACGAAGATTTAAAAACTGTATTGTGGAAAAATCCCAAAGAAATCCCGGGCAATGGTATCGATGATGACAAGAATGGTTATATAGATGATATATATGGCTGGAATTTTTTAGGCGGCCGTGATGGAAGAAGTGTGGAGCAAGATTCATATGAAGCTGCAAGAGTATATCATAAATATAAAAGTAAATATGATGACAAAACAATTACGGTTGCAAATCTTTCGAAGGAAGAAGCCAATGAATACCAGATGTGGAAAAGGGCAGAAAAGGAAATTGTTGGCAACAGTAAGTCAAGCGGATTGGAATTTATGTTTCTGAAAAGAGCTTATACTAATTGTCTTAAAAGCGATAGTATACTTCGCAAGGCCATGGGCAAAGAGAAATTTACCGGAATAGAATTAGGAGAATTCACTTCTACAGACGCTGATGTTAAAAAAGCAAAGAATGCCTTATATGGTCTTATGTCAGGTAATGATGCATTAGAAGCAACAAACCAGGAATTTTTAGAGGGCTTTGGTGATTATGTAAATGGAGAAGAAAAGAAGGCAACGGCGGCAAGTACTCCTCCAAAAACTTATAGGGCGGATATTGTAAAAGATAATTATGACGATTTTAATGATAAGTTTTATGGCAATCATGATGTGATGGTTAACAACAAATCTGCATTGCATGGCACCCATGTCTCTGGTATTATTGCAGCATCCAGAACAAATAATGTTGGAATGAAAGGTGTAGCTGATAACGTAAAAATTATGACCTTAAGGGCTGTGCCGGATGGAGATGAACATGATAAAGACATTGCTTTAGCTATTCGTTATGCAGTCGATAACGGAGCACAGGTTATCAATATGAGTTTTGGCAAAAGCTTTTCACCAGAAAAAAAATGGGTAGATGAAGCTGTAAAATATGCTGATAGCAAAGGTGTATTATTAGTACATGCCGCAGGTAATGATGCAAAAAATCTTGATACATCCTACAATTATCCATCCCCTGTTTTTGACACTAATAATGAAAGAGCTGCTAATTGGATAACTGTTGGTGCCAGTGGTGACCCTAAAGCAGGAGGACTGACAGCAAGTTTTTCTAATTATGGAAAAAAGGAGGTGGACGTTTTTGCTCCTGGCGTTCGTATTTACTCCACTGTTCCTGGTGGCAATACATATCAAAATTTACAAGGCACTAGCATGGCATCTCCGGTTGTAGCAGGAGTTGCTGCGTTTATATTGGAGTACTATCCCAACCTTAGCCCTGCTCAGGTTAAGATGGTTATTGAAAAATCATCTCAAAATCCGGGGGTAAAAGTAAAAAATCCTGAAACGGGTGATGATGTTGACCTAAGTGAATTAAGCAAAGCAGGAGGTGTTATCAATGCATATGAAGCAATAAAATTGGCTTCTACGCTTAAAGGCGAAAGAAAACCAGCTTCTGTAAAACCTACAACCACAGTAAAGCCCAAAATAAAAGGATAAAACATTTCTATAGCAAACCCCGGAGTTTATATCTGGGGTTTGCTATACTATTCCTTTTTAAAAGTGTTAGAAAAGTTGAGTATTTTGCAGGTTACATTATTTAAAAATTTAAACCGATAATCATGAGATATATAAAATTTTTTACAGCTATTGCCACTTCAGTTGTAATTGTTAGTTGTGGCTCATCTGATAAAGAAACACAAGCAACACCAACTACAACAATAGAAGGTAATACGGCACCAGCAACCTCAACTACTACAACACCGGGCAATATACCTGCACAGACTGTAGCAACAACACCAGGAACTGTTTCCTCACCGTCTGCGTCAACTACCAACACAGGAATTAATCCTCCTCACGGACAACCCGGACATCGTTGCGATATTGCTGAAGGAGCTTCTTTAAATAGCAAGCCATCGACTCCATCAGTTTCTACACCTTCAATAAGTAGTAGTACACCAGTTAACATATCTCAGCCAGTTGTTACGCCTACTTCTCCTTCAATAAATAGTAGCAAGCCTGCAAAAACTGGTGCTGGAATAAACCCCGCACATGGACAGCCGGGTCATCGTTGTGATATTGCTGTTGGGGCACCGCTTGATAGTAAACCTATTCAAGCCTCTATTCAACAACCAACCACCACCGCAAACCCAACACCAGCTCCCGCAGTTTTGCCTTACACACCAGTAAGTACACAATCAGCCGCAGCTACACCAGTTGCCAAAGGAATGAATCCTGCGCATGGTCAGCCAGGTCATCGTTGCGATATATCTGTAGGCGCACCGTTGGATAGTAAACCAACTACTCCAGCTGTTACAACTGAAGCAAACAAACCGAAACAATAATAATAATGCCACGACCAGATCTTAGCCGGGTTCCTGAATGGTATCATCGTTATATCAATCAAGTATCTGAAATTGATTTAAATGAAGCTATTCGAATTCAAACGAGTGATTTCATTTCGTTTCTGGCATCTCTACCGGCTGATAAAATAGAATACCGGTATGCAGAAGATAAGTGGACTATTAAAGAAGTATTGCAGCATATTATTGATACCGAAAGGATATTTGCTTACCGGGCACTTTGCTTTGCAAGAAAAGACACTACCCCCCTACCCGGCTTTGATGAAAACAGTTATGCGGATAATTCTAAAGCTTCAGGTAGAGATTGGAATGAAATGCTGGAAGAATTTAAAGCAGTTCGTCAATCAACAGCTATACTTTTTAAAAGTTTTGATAGCAATCAATTAGAAACAAACGGGATTGCCAGTGGCAAAACTGTATATGTTTTAGGAATAGGATTTATTATTGTTGGCCATATCAACAATCATATAGCAGTAATAAAAGAAAAATATTTATAGATAAATCGATACTAAATAAAAATGCCCGGAATTGCCGGGCATTTTTATTTATGGTTTAAAGGAAATTAAAAGGCCTTTTTAGCTGGCTCTTCTGCCTTCCCTTTTACAAGATTCTGTTGACCAATCATATCATTCATCACTTTTACAGCCTGGTCAAGATAAATATCTTTTTGCAAGCCTTTTAACCATTGATTAAATCGGTCTTGCTTGGCTTTGTCCTCAGCCCAACGATTTGTTTCAGCAGGTAAAGCCGCAACATTTATTTCTCCTTTCAATTTTAATAAAGTCTCTAACTGCTTGATTGTAGAACGCAATTTGGCTTGTTCTGCTTTATATTTATCAATTTGCAAAGAATATTCTTTATCATTCTGTTGAGAAAGCCACTCTGTACTTTCTTTGATCAATTTAAAAGTAGGGTCATTTTCGAGACGCTGATTGCTGAATTTTTTAATTGTTTCCAGGTTATAACCAGGATTCCAACTAGCGTAGGGAGATTTTCCAATTTCATCCCAACTCAATGCATCTTCGTTATCCTTTTCTCTTACTTTCAGGTATTCCAAATTATCTGGCAACACAATGTCAGAGCTAACACCTTTTAATTGAGTAGAACCTCCATTGATTCTATAGAATTTTTGCAGCGTAAG
>CAZXMP010000100.1:0-15224 GCA_964641575.1 uncultured Chitinophaga sp.
CAGGGGAAAAAGTAGCTTTAGACGGGGAGCTGCTATCCGAAAATGCTTCATTCAATACTGCAGCCTTAACAGGAGAAAGCAAGCCTGACACGAAATATAAAGGAGAGGCAATCTTTGCAGGAATGATAAATCTTAACACGGTGGCCGAGGTGAAAGTAAATGCTCTGTTTAAAGACAGCAAACTGAGTAAGATATTGGAAATGGTGCAGGATGCCACGTCAAGGAAATCACAGACACAATTATTCATCAGCCGGTTTGCCAAAGTTTATACCCCCATTGTCTTTTTCCTGGCTGTTGCCGTCTGCTTTGTTCCATACTTCTTAGTAAATGACTATAATTTTCAAACCTGGTTTTACCGGGCTTTGGTTTTTCTCGTTATCAGTTGTCCCTGTGCTTTAGTGGTATCTATCCCATTGGGCTATTTTGGTGGTATTGGTTTAGCATCCAGAAACGGCATCTTGTTTAAAGGTGGAAATTTCCTTGATGTGATGACTAAGGTGAATGTCATTGTGATGGATAAGACAGGAACAATGACCAAGGGAATATTTAAAGTACAGCAGGTGGTACCAAACAATATAGAGGAAAAAGAATTAGTGAAACTGACAGCGGCCCTTGAAAAGAATTCTACCCATCCTATTGCTAAAGCCGTTACTGAATATGCCGGCGATAGTAGCAACGATGTAAAGGTGGAGAGTGTGGAAGAAATTTCCGGGCATGGATTGAAAGGGACTATTAATGGTAAAGAAATGCTGGCCGGAAATGTAAAGTTGCTAAAGAAGTTCAATATTGTTTTTCCGGAAGAAATTGAAAAAATAGTGGATACCATTGTTGTGGTAGCCATCAACAACCAGTATGCGGGGTATATCACAATGGGTGATGAGATTAAGGAGGATGCAGTACAAGCCGTTAAAGATATGCACAGCCTGAATATTAAAACAGTCATGCTTTCGGGTGATAAACAATCGGTAGTGGATAAAGTAGCCAAACAAGTTGGTATTGATAACGCCTATGGCGATTTATTGCCGGAAGCAAAAGTGGAGAAGGTACAGCAATTAAAAAATGAGGGAAAACACATAGCCTTTGTTGGCGATGGTGTAAATGATGCTCCTGTAGTAGCATTGGCAGATGCAGGTATTGCTATGGGTGGCTTAGGCAGTGACGCTACTATTGAAACGGCTGATGTGGTTATTCAAAACGACCAGCCTTCTAAAATTGTTTCGGCCATCAAAATCGGAAAAATAACCCGGAGCATTGTTTGGCAGAATATCATTCTTGCCATGGTGGTGAAAGTAATTGTATTGATTTTGGGAGCGGGCGGTGTAGCTACATTATGGGAAGCCGTAATTGCAGATGTTGGTGTAGCATTATTAGCGATATTAAATGCAGTAAGGATTCAAAAAATGAAAGTGTAGATTTTGCTTTTAAAATACCAATCTAAAGCTAACAGAATAGAATTAGCCAGGCTTTAATACTTTACAAAGAAAGTCTTCACAACAGCCCTTCTTCAGCAAATGAATAGTAACCTTCTGCGGTAACGATGATATGGTCAAGCACTGATATATCATGATAACTTGCCGCCATCTTTATTTTCTGTGTCAACTGTTCATCAGCCCTGCTTGGAGTAAGATTTGAACTTGGATGATTATGACTTAAAATAATTGCTACAGCTCCTGCCTTTAATGCAGCCGCCAGTATTAGCCTGGGGTCGGCTACCGTTCCTGCAAGGCCACCGGTTGATGCATGATAAACTCCAAGAACTCTGTTAGCTCTGTTCAATAACAGCACCACGAACTGTTCCTGAATTTCTATCAGGTTCATGTCCCATATCGAAAGCAGAAGCGGATAAATATCTTTCGAACTTGTAATCTTCGGACGTTCAGAAGCCTTCACCTTCGTTTTGTAAACAAGTTCAATTTCGGCTACCTGTGTCCAGTCTGTTTGTTGCAATGTCTTTTCCATAACTCATTGTTTTAATAGTTTAAAAAAATAATTATGGAACCTTCCCCGGCTATGGGATGAATCAGCGCAGGGAGGAAGCGGAATAAATGGAAGCTATGTGCCGAAGGGCAGTGTTTATGCCGAACTCCCTGTAAGCTTATTGCAGACCAGAGCCGAGCTTTGTGCAATATGATTAATAAAATAAATCAGAATCTTCTTACATAAGTTCAGTGGCTCCTGATTACTTACCCATTAATAAAGTATTGCACCGGGAGGTAAAACTTTTGCAAACAGTATTATTTTGACCAAGAATATAAGTGAAATACCTGAAAGAGATTCACAAGAAGTCTCTTTTAAAGGCAGCTTTCGTACTTTCAATATTTCAGCTATATATTTTGTCATTTCGTTTTATTTGACGGAAATATTACTTTTGATTTCGGAATGGTTACCGGGATTGAACAGATTAGCTGCACCGGTTAAATGGGCTCAGATTGTTGTTATTGACAGGATTAAAACAAACCCATGCCGATTGACTTAACCTTATCAAACCAACCTCCGCTGGAATTCCAGGCTGGCTTCCCTGCCCATTACCAGGGGCCGGTGTTACGGGGTGCTGCTGTCAGCTATGCCAAAACAAATATTGCAGATCTCGTTATACAGGAGTTAGCAGGTGAAGATTATTCCATACGTTTTGTGCTTGGCAAATTTCTAACCCGTGTTACGGCTGCCGCCACTATTTGCAACAGGGGATTATACAGTTACTTCCTTTTAAAGAATTCAACCCGAAAGGAGATTAAAAGTATCGGTAAGGTTCATTTACGCACCAATCATTATTGTTGCTTCTTTACAGAACCTACCAGTTGCACGGCGAGGTTTGAAAAAAATAATGAATTCCGGGCACTTGATATTTTTTATTCCCCAAAACTGCTCGAAGAACTGTTACCCTATTTCCCGGAATTAAAGGAAGTACTCCTAACCAACCCTTCTATTTTATTACCGGCGAAACCCTGCTGGACATTACCATCGATGAAGGAAATAACTGCCCAACTACTGGACTGCCCCTATGACGATAGTACCCGGCAATTTTATTTTGATCTTAAAGTCAGAGAATTACTTTACCAGCTATTGCAAAATGCCTTTAAAAGAAAACCATCTGAACGTATGTATACTCCCTGGGAGTCTTCAAAAATTCATGAAGCAAAAGCAATACTCGAAACTTACATTTCAAAAAAACCTCCCTCCATCCGCTCCTTATCCCGGCAGGTTGCACTCAATGAGTTTAAACTAAAAGATGGGTTTAAAAAATATTTTGGTTCCGGCATTTTTGAATGGTTAATGGAACAACGTATGCAACATGCCAAACATCTCCTTCTCACCACCAATAAACCTGTCAAGACGATTTGTGCCATGGTAGGTTATCCCCGCACCACTAATTTTATCACTGCTTTCAAAAGAAGATTTGGCATGACACCCGGTTCTCTGCGGCGGCAATAATACTTTCTGCAAAACTTATACAACATAGAACAAATACAATTGATAAAATCATGTCCATTCATGACGGAATTTTATAGTGCATTACAACTGTATTATGAAACGTTTATTCGCACATTCATGGATCGTTGAAATAACAGCTGCTCTACTCATCCTGTTATTTGCCTATACAGGGATATCAAAACTTAATGAGCGAAATTTATTTCAGTTCGTTATTTCAAAATCCCCACTTGTTGGAAATTGGTCAGCATTACTTTCCTGGACTCTACCAATTTTAGAATTAGTTACTGCATTACTTCTATTCATCCCTGCAACCAAACAAACTGGCTTATGGATTTCACTGGTGCTAATGATGATTTTTAGTATTTATATAGGATATATGGTTTTATTCAGCAAGCATTTACCTTGTTCTTGTGGAGGTGTTTTGAAGCAATTGACATGGACACAACACTTAGTTTTCAATATCCTATTTGCAATTTTGTCAGCTTTATGTATCTGGCTTTATAAACGAAATCAACGATTTATTGCAATAAACAGGAGTAGCCGAACACCTGCATAAAAAAGTAGGCACCAATTATTGAATTAAAAACTTTAATTATGAAAAAGTATTTATTAGGCTTTTTTGCCCTGAGCCTTGCCATTTTCCTCAGTTCCTTCACTTTGGAATATAAAGCCCCTACAAAAACGAATGGCTTATTCTGGTATCCTGTTTCCGGGGGTATTACAACAGATGATACGCCTGTAACGGAAGGAAGCGAGGAAGAAGCGAAAACAGTTGACTGTCCCGATTCAATGAGCCAGCCCGTTTGTCTTTATGGATCAGAAAATGATCACTTAACATTAGGTACAACTGTTCCAACAGGCAATCCCGATGTTATAATACGAGAGAGTGATACGGAATAATTTATGGATCAATGTCGGGGTTAAGTTGCTAATTTTAACCCCGACATTATTACTAATTCTTAATAAGTAAAACATCAAGTAAAAAATCTTTCCAAACGAGGTCAAGATCATATTTACCTAATTCTGTTCTCATCTTTTCCAGTTTGAAAGGAGTATCAAGAGCTTTCCCATCAATGATAATGTCTATATTCTTACTATATCCAGTATTATCTATAAAAGGTACCTGCAATGCTGATTCAAGAAAAGCCTGTAAACGTGAGGATAAAATAGTAAAAGGATAATTAATTAATTGCCTGATGGAATCATATTTTGGTGATTTTATGTCTGAAGGAATAAAATTGTCTTTTGGAGTACCTTCCTTTGTCCTTAATTTATCATTACCACTAGTCCTGACCAGGGTTAAACAGGAAACAATTCTTTTTTCAATTGATGCGTTCAAGCCAAATACTCGATCTAAATCTTGAATCATTATTTCATATAAAATCTGGGCTTTATTTTTTTCCATAGCCAATTGATAGGTGAACGTATTCGATTTCTGCCAGTTACTCCTTTCTATTGCATCTTTAGGTTTGAAGAAATTACCTGAATCTGCCATTTCAAACTTAAATCTTCCAGGTCTATGAAATTCAAATTTCGTGTCATATTTTCCGTTGTATGCGATTTTATACAGTTCTAATACCGGGTAGCAATTATATGTTAACGAATTAAATTTGTCGTTGCTTGGTTTGCGTAATGATATAATATCGCCACAATTGGATAAAAATGAGTAGTATTTTGCAAGCGGATACCATGTATTATCTACCGGAGAATTCATAATCTGCGTCTTTAAATATTCTTTCAGGCTATTCTGACCTGTACGCAGATATTCTTTTACTTCCTGGTAGCCAGTTTGAGACATTACAATATGCCGCACTTTAAATTTTTCATCAACCCATACAAAAAACGGCATGGCCTCATGAGGGAAATACTGCTCCAATATTTTATCCCCAGTAATAAATGGAACATTCGGGCGAATAATTCGTTTTCTTGTTTCAAAAAAATTTTGAATTTGCTTTCTATTTTGGCGGCTTACCATCAAAAACTGTATTCTACCATCCCATTCTTTTTGCATAGAATCAATTTCAGGAAAATGTTGTATGCAACTCATGCATCCTGTACTCCAAAAATCTAAAATGATCAGCTTACCCTTATGATCTGAAAACCTGAATGTATCGGACGAATTGTATAGCACATTATTAATTGTAATATCCGGGAATGGATCACCAATCTTAAGTCCTTGACCAGAAATTAAAGAAGGTAGTAATAGAGTCAGAAGAGGCAATAGGATGCGTCTCATATCTTATAGATATTTATAAATTTTAAAGAATAATGCAAACGATAAGGCTTAGAAATCAGTAGCCGGGGTTCTGTGTTAGCCGGGGATTATATTCTATTTCATCTAATGGAATCGGATAAAGGGCATCGGTACTTTGCCAGTTAGTTCCTTTCACAGTACTCATCACCTGATTAATCAGACCGGTCCGTTTTAAGTCAAACCATCTGTCCCCCCATTCCGTGAAGAGTTCCACCTGTCTTTCATGAGAAATTACCTGTAATAACTGTGCTTTTGAAGCCCCAGAGGTTAAAGACAACCCCGCTCTTTGGCGAACTATATTGATATCCTGCTTTCCTTCTGTGAGTTTATCTTGCTGTATTCTTGCCTCGGCCCTTATCAAATACTGTTCCGCCAAGCGGAGGACAATATTATATTCAACCACAGGAGTTGCTGTTTGTCTTGATTTAAACTTAAACGGATAAACGTACGTGGTCGCAGAAATCGTATTACTTTTCAACCAGTTAATTCTTCTCTGATCACCGGGTTCAAAGGCGGCTAGCAATTCATTAGTGATAGCAAAAGTAGGCCTTACTGTAGCAGAAGAAGGAATATAATTGCCCCCCTGCGCTGTATTGATTGCCTCGTTCGCAGATGGAAGCTGCCAGATGGTTTCGTTACTCGCAATTATAAAAACACTACTCAGGTTGGTTACCAAACTGTAAGTGCCAGAATTGATCAGATCAGAAGTTTCTTTTTCCGCATTCAGCCAATCTCCCAAATACAAATAGACCCTTCCCAATAAGGCAGTAGCAACCCATTTATTAGGTCTGGCCCTATTTACAGATGGATAATTTATTTGCAGTAAGTTTTGTGCTGTTTTTAAATCAGTTACCATCTGAGTATAGATTTCGGCTTTAGCAGTCCTTGGGAGACTGGCGTTTTGCTCATATTTTGTAGTTAGTACCAAAGGAACATCGCCGAAAATATTAAGGAGATAGAAATATTGAAAAGCTCTAGAAAATTTCATCTCTCCTTCCAGTTGCTTTCGAACTGAATCTGACATCATCGAAGCATTCGCCAGTCCTTCCAATATTGAATTTATCCTATAAATATTTTTATATGCATGTGAGTAGAAGTTGGAATAGACTGTTCCATTTGTTGATTGAAGCGAATTATAAACAAATGGATCGTAAGTAGTACTGGTGGTTGTATTATAAATTTCATCAGCGTATAGTCCTCCAAAAAGACTCATTCCTCCGTTATTATAATATGATGATACATTTCTCATATCAAGATATAAACCTAACACTGCAGCTATAGCAGTACGATCATCTTTGAAAATACCAGATGATGTAATCAAGTTTGGTGAAGGTTCCACCTCAATAAATTTCTTACATGAACTAAGCAACATAATTGTTAATCCAAGCATCGCCGTAACTCCTATTTTAATTTGATTGTATTTTTTCATTACTCTTGATTTAAAGGTTAATTTGTACACCTACAGTAATCGTCTTTATGGGTGGAAGAATTAGCAGGCTTTGATTCTCAGGATCAGCACCGATGTAGTTTGTAATGGTAAAAACATTTTGGGCATGTGCAAATAATCTAAATTCATTCATTTTTACTTTTTTTAGTAATTTTTCAGGCAGACTATACGAAAAAGCTATGTTCTTACACCTGAGGTATGAAGCGTCAGAGTAAACAGCATCTGATGAGACTATGTAGCGGGTTGCATTATTATAGGCAACGCTCGTCGCAATGGCTGTAAATTTTTGAACGTCGGTGATATCTCCAGGTTTACTCCAGCGATTTAAAACAATAGCAGGTTGATTTGAAAAACGATATCCTGGGACTGTACTTGCAAGTGCCATCAAGTAATTGGCACCAATTTGCTTTCTGAATTCAAGAAGAATGTCTAATTGAAATCCCTTCCAGGTCATTGTATTTTTGAAGCCCCCATAAAATTTTGGATCTGTATTTACTAACTTAACTCTATCGAAGGAATTAAAAGTTCCGCTTTGATCAACATCTCTCACGTTACCAATCCCTGTTACAGGATCAACCCCAAGAAATTCATAACGATTTCTTGCATTAATTGACGAGCCTACAATATAAGTAGTCGAATAACTGGAAGATTCAATTCCGGGAAAGTCAATCAAAGTATTCTCCCAAAAGGTGATATTAAAGGAACTATTCCATGAAAATGTTTTCGTCTGGATATTTTTAACGTCTACCTGAAGTTCAACTCCCCGATTTTGGATAGTAGCATCTAAGTTTTTACCAATTGAGCTAAACCCTGTTTGAATTGGTAAGGAATAATTAATGATTTGATTACTACACAGGTTTTTAAACCAAGCAGTACTAATTAGAATTCTATCCTTAAACAAACCTAAGTCTATGGCAACCTCAGCTTTTTTATTAACCTCCCAGGAATAGTCCTTATTATATAAGGACGTGGGATTAATTACGCTGATTCCCTGAAAGGTGTTTGAAGAGCTTGACCATGTGTCAATAAATTTATAATCACCGATTTGATCATTTCCTGTAAGACCATAGCTAGCTCTTATTTTACCAAAGCTTATGACTTTAAAAAATTTTCTGAAAAAAGTTTCTTTAGAAAATATCCATGCAAAACCCGCTGCCCCGAAATTTGCGAGCTGATGTGATGGCCCAAATCTACTGGACCCATCCCGCCTACCAGTTAAATTAAAAAGGTATTTCTCCTGAAAGTCATAATGAATTCTCGTAAAAGCGGCGTTATACTTGTATTGTGAAAATGAGTTACTGGTTGAAACTGTGCCGGCGCCAGCAACTGAATTTAAAAAGATATCGCTGGTATATTTACTTGCAAATATAGAAATGCCTTTACTTTCATAGTCCTGCCAGGTTGCTCCCGCAAGAATTGTTAGCTTTCCTTTTTTAAATCTTGCATTATATTCAAGCTGCGGTTCTACGATCCAGCTCCGCTGTGTTTGATTTCCAAAATAGGAGAACGGTAATTGTAAGCCATTAGGATCAAGAGATGTACTGGGATTTATGCTAACCTCATCACTGTTTACTATATTATAACCAAGGTTTGTTCTGAACTGTACATTTTTTAAAATTTTATAATTAAACTGAAAACTGGAATTTAAATTTCGAAAATCTCCAACATACTTGTTGTTTAATAATGCCATTGGGTTACTTCCTACTGTTGATTGATATAACACACCATTTTCTTTAAAATTAACATTTCCATTAGCGTCATAAAGCTTAATTGTCGGGGGTAGCGTTGCCACGTATCCAGTAAGATCCTGCCTATTAAGTTCATTTGTATTAATACCGTAACTGAATGAGAGATTCATACTGAATTGCTTATTAACTGGTGCATGATTTATGTTCACTAGCATCGAAGCCTTTTTATCGGCCAGTGAATTGGGAAACACTGTTGTTGCTCTGTGGTACCCGCCGCTTATTAAAAATTGAGTGTTTCCTGACCCTCCACTTACTGACAACTGCACATCGGATGTATTAGCAGTTCCTCCAATTAATAGTTTCTTAATATCCACATATGAAGTAGTATCCCATAAAATAAGATCAGGTGCATTTGTGGCATTTGGTGATATATTATCGTTAGCAAAGGCTTCTCTTCGCATTTCCAAATATTGATTCGTATTCAAAAAATCCATTGACCTGGTCACTTTACTAAAGCCATAGTATGTCGTTGCTTTTATCTGCGTTTTTCCAGATTTACCCTTTTTTGTAGTAATTAATATTACTCCATTTGCACCACGGCTACCATAGATTGCAGTCGCATCAGCATCCTTTAATATTTCGATACTTTCTATGTCGGAAGGATTTATCATATTAAAGGGACTAAGACCAGCTGACCCTGTGGAATTACTCAACTGATTAATTGGAAAATTTCCGGGACTGAATGGCACTCCATCTATAATGTAAAATGGCTCTGAACCTTGCAACAAAGAATTTTGTCCCCTTATAAGGACTTTTACTGCGGCACCATTTATTCCACTTGTTTGTGTAATTGTCAGACCAGGAACTTGTCCCTGTAGTGTAAGCAAGGGGTTACTTACAGGTTGCCTACTAATCTCTTGTGCAGTTATCTTACTTATATTTCCAGTGTTTAATCTTTTAGTAGTCTGACCATAGGCCATCATTATTACCTGATCCAATTCGCCAATTTTTGCATTAACCGATATTGTGAGGTAATTCCGGTTTTGTATCCTTATTTCTATATTTTTTATTTCGGCACCGCTTATGACAAGCACAGCATTTAAATCGATTTCTTTAAAATAAAAATCGCCTTCATTATTTGATACAGTGGATCTGTTTGTTCCTTTCACCGTTATTGTAACACCCGGAACTGACTCTCCTTTCTCATTTACGATTTTACCACGAATATCATTTAATGGTTCAATGGCTTTTTTCTTTTCTACATTCTTAATCAGAATGTATTTGTTTTCGATAGTGTAAATAATTGGCTGTTCCCTGAAGCAAATAAGTAATATACTTGCGAGGCTTGAGCTTTTGACTTCGACCGTTACAGGTAAAGCATTTGCAAGCTGCTCCTTCGTATATACAAACCGGTAATGGCTTTGCCGTTCCACTTCTTTAAAAATTTTTTCCAGTGGTGCATTTTTAAGGGAGATAGAAATATTCTGCGCAAGGCCTTTTGCGCCTGCCGCCAAGCAGGAAAAGAAAAGGATAAGGGTTATCATTTTCATTACTAGGAAGGTTTTTCTGGTCAATGGCGGCCGCCAACGACGGCCTTTGCCATAAGCAATTAGTTGCATAGCTTTGATTTGTTTGGGTTAAACAATGAGAGTTTACACGACTTGAAAAATGGGTAGCCCAGGCACCGGCCGGTAGTGTTCTAGCATTACTGGCCAATTTTTTTAGTGGACTACGCCATTGGTTATTTCATAACGATAATTTTTTTGTTGTCTAATTTAAAATGTACCTGCCCGGTTCCTTCCAGGTAGTGTAATAATTTATCAATGGGTTCTGTTCTGTCCACCGTTGCATTAAAATGATGGGCCACTTTATCCTGATAAATAATTTCAGCACCATACCATCGCTTTACCTGCCGCATAATATTTTCAATCGGTGCATCTGTAAATTTGAATTCATTATTTTTCCAGGCAACAATATTGCTGGTGTCAACAGTTGATATTCTGATCTCATTATTTATAACCGATGATTGCTGACCGGGAATAAGCATTTTGAAATCACTTCCTTTTGAAACCTTCACTGAACCTTCCAGTAATGTTGCTGTCAAAGAAGGCTCGTCACTGTACGCATTAATATTAAAATGTGTTCCCAGTACTTCCACATTAACATCAGCCGCTATAACTCTAAAAGGGTTACTGACATTTTTAGCTACTTCAAAATATCCTTCCCCGCTTAGCTCAACTATGCGATCATTACCTGTAAACCGTGAAGGATATTTCAACATGCTCGATGCGTTTAACCAAACTCTTGTGCCATCTGGTAATGTTACCTGATACTGCCCCCCCACCGGTGTGGCGAGTGTATGCATAACCGAAGCAGTTTGTACTTCCGTATCATCTTCATACACCATCCTGCCATCCTGTGTTTTAATAACCGATATACCACTATCAGCATTCAATAAACCATTTTTAGCGGATGACAGATCAATCACGGTACCATTTTCCAGCGTCAGCGTTGCTTTATTTCCACCAGGCTGAAGAGTTGATCCTTCCGCAATCAATGGATCTTTTGTTTTCATACTTTTTGTGACATACTGATAAATAAAAAAGATACCGACTACTAAAATCACTGATGCCGCAGCCATCCACACAGTATTTATCTTAAATCTTTTTACAGGCTTTTTAAATTTCCCATCAGCCAATAATTTTTCATACGATTGTTCGGCATTCACTTTATCCATCCATGCAAGGTTCTGTTCCAGGTTGTCTTCATCGGTCAGTTCTTCAAACAACTGCATATTATGATCACTCTCATTCACCCAATTATCCAGTTCATCATGATCTTTTTCTGTGATAGTTCCACGTATATACCCTGCTATCAGGAAGGCAATACGATAGGCGCCTTTATCCATATTTGCGTAAGGATTTTCTTTCATGCTATTAAGTTACTACATGATGATAATAAGAGAAGGGAAGTCACCCAAAAAAATACTACAAAGGTTGGAAGAAATTTTGCAAAATCAGATAAAGGAAAACCACCACCGGTTTCAGGAGCCGTTTGCGCAAGGCTTCGAGTCCCCTTACTTTCTGTGTATTAACTGTATTGGGAGACAGATGTAATTCCCGGGCAATTTCACCGGTGGATTTGCCTTCCAGATAGTGCATTCTTAATACCTTTTGGTTGCCGGGCGACAAATCTCTGAGAGCGGTATGAATTAGCCGGTACACTTCGCTCCGGACTGTATGGTCAAATGGAGTATCATTTGTAACTTCACGGGGATTCGATTTTTGGTGGGTTTCGTTCCTTTTTTGCTCCCTTTTGAAGGCATGGATACTGTCCCGGCGAACGGTTTTGTAGAGGTAGGCCCGGATGGCTGGATAGCTGTTAAGCTTAACATGCATTTTCCATGTTTTTACAAAGGCATCTGAGGCAATTTCCTCTGCAATAGGGCGGCTAACCCACCGGAAGGCATAGAGAGCCAGGGCGGGCTGAAATTCCCGGTAAAAGAAAGCCAAAGCCGATTGCTCTCCTTGCTGAAAAGCGAATGCCTGAGCCTCTCTGGATAGGATGTGATCCCCAGTTTTCATGCAGGGATGAAAACTAAAGTTTCAGCTAATAAAATCAATAGGATTAGAGTTGACTTTTACTTAAATTTGGTTGACCTTTACTATTTTTACAAAAATTTTCCTTTATGGCAACAGATACAATGGAACAACCTGTCAAAAAACATGTAGGCCAAAATTTACAACGAGTTCGTGTTTACTTAGGAGTGAAACAGGATGCTTTAGCTTCTGAACTAAATATGAGTCAGCAAACAGTTTCAAAAATTGAGCAACAGGAAGAGATTGAAGACGATTTGCTGAAACAAATTGCCGATGCATTAGGTGTATCGCCGGAATTAATAAGAAATTTCGATTTGGATAGAGCTGTTTATAATATCAATCACAATAATTATCAGGAAGCAACTATATCTGAAGGAGCAACTACATATGCAATTTCTCAACAGGTTAATCCTGTTGAAAAAATTGTTGAGCTTTATGAGAGACTATTGAAAAGTGAAAGGGAAAAGATAGAAATTTTGAAAAGTACAAAGCAATAAATTCATTAACACTTTTAATAATCATAGAAAATGGAAACAACCAACTATACAAATATGCTCCACATGGGCAGAAAGATAGAAAGGGTTCGTCGATTGCGAGGCTTGACTCAAACTGAGTTAGGTGAAGCACTAGGCATCACAAAACAAGCCGTGTCCAAAATGGAGCAAACGGAACAACTTGATCCTGACAGATTGAAGACTGTAGCAGAAGCATTAGGTGTTACAGAAGATGGGTTAAAACAATTCAATGAGGAAACTGTATTATATAATACAATTAACTTCTATGAAAATTGCGGGGTTAAGACAAGCGCAGTAAGTAACAACCATACGTTTAACAATTTTCCAATTGAACAGGCTATTGAAATGTTTGAAAAGCTATTAGATAAAGAAAGACAGAAGTTTGAGAAAGTTAAAGGTTCAAAAAAATAATTACAGAAATAGGTTAATATTGTATTGATGTCAAATTTCCTTCGCCATATTCATATAGAGAATTTCAAATCAGTTAAGGATATTGAGATTAATGATTTCAGCCGGATTAATCTTTTTATTGGACGGCCCAATGTCGGCAAATCAAATATTATTGAAGCATTGTCATTATTTTCCATCCCTTATTTGAAGGAAAATATTTCTAAAAAACTTTCCAATCTTATCAGGCTTGAGAATGAAACTGAATTATTTCATAATGGAAATACAGAAAGAGACGCAAAAATAAAAACTAACGAGGGCGAATGCAGGTTAGGGTATAATCCAAAGGAAGGATTAAAAATGGATATCAATTTCTATAGTAACTCCTATACCTATAAGGTAGATGATAAGCTGAATGTTAAGGGCGGTTTCAGAAATGAATCTTTTGAACCTCCCGTTAAAAAATATATGTTTAAACCGGATGTAAAATACCGGAAGTCCCATTCAAAATACCTGATACCACCCTTTGGTTTTAACCTGTTAAGCATCATTGAAAACTATGACGACCTCAAGCAGCAGGTTATCCGGTTATTTAAGGAATACAACCTGGAGATAGCCTTTGATAAAGGCAGTCAAACTATCAAGGTTATTCAGTCTGATAAAGAAGATGGCATCTTTCTTATACCTTATAATTCGATTGCGGACACCTTACAACGAATTATCTTTTACAAAGCAGCGATAGCTTCCAACAATAACAGCATTCTTCTTTTTGAAGAGCCGGAAGCTCATTCTTTTCCACCTTATATGACCCATCTCACACAAGAGATGATCTATAAAAGGGATAACCAGTACTTCATAGCGACCCATAGTCCTTTTATATTAAACGATTTACTTGAAAACAGCCGATCCGAGCTTTCCGTTTTTGTAGTTCATTATGAACAGCACGAAACAAAAGTGAGAAGGCTGAGTGAAGATGAGATGCATGATGTATTCCAGAACGGAGTGGACTTATTTACCAATAATGAAAGCTTCGTTTAATGGATCTGGCAATTATCCCTGAATGCTACGTAGACACAAACCTTGTGGAGACATTGGTTCCCCCTAAAAAACAATATAATCATCAAAAAGGATGTGGCACAGTTACCAAAGTCATGAAGGAAAAGTTTACTAATGGCTTTGCCGTCGGTATTATTGATAAAGACAAGAAGGAAGTTGATTACCTGAAAGAGTTTAATGAGCTTAGCAAAACTGATGGGTTAATTCTGCATAAACATAAAACAAGACCACACTATATTATCCAGATAGTTCCAGGTATGGAGCGTTTTATTTTTAACTGCCTTGCAGATGCCAATCTAACACCTATGGACTTTGAACTTCCCGAAGATTTGGAGTTATTCCGGAAGGAATCAAAAACTGTAAACAGTAAAGAAGATGACAGATTCAGAAGATTATTCAAAGCCTTAAGAAAGGCTGGCTCTGGAGAAATACTACGATTGGCTCACCTGATCAATTATTTTAAGGAAAAAAATTACAAGGCAGATGAAAATGAGCTAAAGAATATGATGAATTAGTATTCCAATTCATTAGCGGTTTTTTGAATCAATAGATAATTGTGGGTAGAGTGCACACTACCACTATTGAATCATTTTCGGATATTTTCGTATCAAATCGTATCATCTGCCTGAATTAAGGCCAGCAGTTGAACCCAGACAATAAGGAAGAAAGGTATAATGAGTCCTGAAATGTTGGTTTACTAATGCTAATAGATTGTTTGTTGGATGCTATGATTGAAAAGACAAACACATAAAAATCCCCGCTACGGCGGGGATTTTCTTACTAATCAAAAACCATTAACCATTAAACCTTATCCTATGAAAATTCAAATCTAATGTATGAATTTTA
>CAZXMP010000101.1:0-15094 GCA_964641575.1 uncultured Chitinophaga sp.
CTTGTTTTAATATTTATTGAGCCGAAAATTTATAAACTGTCGTATGCCGGTAGGTCTCCCCTGGTTTCAAAATTGTAGCAGGGAATGATGGCTGGTTGGGGCTATCCGGGAAATGTTGTGTCTCCAGGCATAATGCTCCATACTTCACATATTTTGTTCCCGCCTTCGTATTCGTTAAGGTCCCGTCCAGGAAATTACCGGAATAGAATTGCAGGCCAGGTTCTGTTGTCCATACTTCCATTACCCTTCCACTTACTGTATCGCTTAATTGTGCCACCAGTTCAAGACCGTTGCTAGTTCTGTCCAATACCCAGTTATGATCATAACCACCACTCACCATGGCTATTTCTTTTCCAATCGGTTTAGCAATAGTAAAATCCATCGGGCCCCCTTTTACTTCTTCGATCTTCCCGGTTGGTATCAGTTGCTCATTCACCGGTGTAAATTTGGAGGCTTTGATCAGCAGGTCATGGCTAAGAATAGTGGAATCCCTGCCGGCCGATAAATTGAAATAGGCATGACTGGTCAGGTTGACAGGCGTTGCTTTATCAGTCGTAGCGGTATAATCAATTTTTAATGCATTACCTGCAGTCAGCGTATAGATAACTTCAATAGTAAGGTTACCGGGGTATCCTTCTTCCCCGTCTTTGCTCAAATAGCTAAGTTTAAGACTGCTATCACCCGCCTGCTTTTCAATATTCCAGTACACTTTATCATATCCTTTATTACCACCATGCAGGGTATTGCCATTATTATTGGGAGACAAGCTGTATTCTTTTCCGTCTAATGTAAACTTCGCATTAGCAATACGGTTACCATAGCGTCCGATCAATGCACCGAAATAGGGTACCCCTTTTTGCAGGAACCCTTCCAGTGATTCAAAGCCTGTCACCACATCTCCCATCGCACCTGCTTTATCAGGTACCATCAGCCGGGTGATGGTGCCCCCATAGTTAATAATACTCACCTGCATCCCGTTGGCATTGGTAAGTGTGTATTCGGTAACAGCTTTGCCCTCATATTCACCAAATGGTTTTTCAGTGATGAGCGTTTTACCCGATGTGGTTCCGGTAGCTTCTTTTTTTTCAGTTTCACTGTTATTACAGGACGAAAAACCGATGGCGGTGATCATTAATACTGGAAGAAATTTCATATGCAGAATCGTTTTAGAAGAGTTATATGTTTATTGACCATAATAGGAATCCGGTCCGTGTTTTCTTTCATAATGTTTTTTAATTAATGCCTCTTTCAGTCGTCGGGCCTTGGGATTGATCTGCTCTGTCAGCCAGGCCATTTGTGCAATGCCTTCCAGCACGGCCGCATTATACACCGCTTTATCTGCGTTTTTCCCCCAGGTAAACGGGGCATGGTTACCGACGATCATCATTTCCACTTCTTCATAGCTTAGTCCTTTATCCCGGAAACAATTCATGACCTGGAATCCTGTTTCATATTCATAATTCCCTTTTATCATTGCATCGTCCATTGGTGCGGCACAAGGAATATCAACCGTAGTATGATCGGCATGAGTAGTACCATAAATGGGAATATCCCGTAAGGATTGAGCCCATGCTGTGGCATAGGTGGAATGAGTATGTACGATAGAGCCGATCTTTTCCCAATGTTTATAAAGAACAGCATGTGTTTTTGTATCACTGCTTGGGCGCAAAAAACCTTCCACTACATTCCCATCAAAATCAACAATGACCATTTTATCAACAGTTAACTCTTCGTAGGGAACACCGCTTGGTTTTATAGCAAATACTTTTTTTTCCCTGTCTGCAACGCTTACATTCCCGAATGTAAAAAGCACCAGCCCCAGTTTGGGCAATTGCATATTTGCATCATAGCAAATTTTTTTTATAGAAACATATTGTTCAGACATAGGCAATTCTTTAACCGGTTATATTAACAATCATTCCTCAGGCGGACAATGTTTGTTTTTCAATAAAAGCACCTGTCAGTTTATATTTCTCATATCGCCGGGCATAGACCGCAGCTCTTTCCGGGTCGGGATAATATGTTGCATCAAAGCCGCTACCCATTGCCTGCATAGCTTCTTCCACTTTGCTGTACAGTCCTGCGGCAGTTGCTGCAAACATGGCTGCGCCCAATGCACAGGTCTGTTCACTTTTGTGGATCCTGATCGGCATATTCATCACATCTGCCATCATCTGCATGATAAAGGGTGATTTTTTTGCCACTCCGCCCAACCCGATCAAACCTTTAACAGGCACTCCTTCGCTCACGAACCGGTCCACAATAGCCTTCGCACCAAAACAGGTTGATTCTACCACGGCCCGGAAAAGACGGGGTGCATCCGTGGCCAGGTTGATACCAGAAAGTACAGCTTTCAATTCCTGGTTGGCATCCGGGGTGCGGCGCCCATTCATCCAATCAACAGCCAGCTCATTATTAAAATCCAGGGGGATAGTTTCAGCTGCTTTACTTAACTGTGGTAGTATCGTATCAAGGATTTTTACTTTTTCGTTTTCATCATTGATAAACTGCAAGGGCCATGCAATAAGATTTTTAAACCAGGCATAAGCATCACCAAAGGCAGACTGACCTGCTTCCAGCCCATACATACCGGGGATGACAGAACCATTTACCTGGCCGCATATCCCTTTTACTAATTTACCTTTTATATCATTTACAGGTGCCACCAGTATGTCACAGGTGGAAGTGCCCATTACTTTACTGAGAAAATAAGGTTCCACCTGGCCACCTACTGCCCCCATATGTGCGTCGAAGGCACCAACTGCCACCACCACATTGGTGGATAGGCCTAATTTAGTTGCCCACTCGCTGCATAAGTTTCCCGCCGGCTGATCAGAAGCGACAATATTATTATGTAGTCTTGTTACAAAACCATCTAATAAAGAATCCAGCGATTTAAAAAAATCATTGGGAGGAAACCCGCCAAATTCTTCGGACCATAATCCCTTATGCCCTGCCGCACAAACACCTCTTTGCATAGCGGCGATATGTTGCCCTCCTGTTAATACAAAAGGAATCCAGTCACAATGCTCCACCCATGAATAAATTTTGCTGCGTACAGCAGCATCTTCCCGGAGTACATGAAGCAGTTTCGCCCAAAACCATTCGCTGGAGTAAATACCGCCAACGTATTGTAAATAGTTCGTTTCAAATGTAGCTGCATGATTATTGATGGCAGCTGCTTCTTTGATGGAAGTATGATCCTTCCAGAGAACAAACATGGCATTGGGGTTCTCCGCAAATTCAGGCAGTAAAGAAAGCGGTGTACCTGTTTCATCTACGGCAACCGGTGATGAACCTGTAGTGTCAACGGCAATACCTTTTACTGCGGCAGCAATGGCAGGTCCTGCTTTTTTAATACAGTCTGTAATTGTGGCTTCTATACCTTCCAAATAATCAAGAGGATGCTGGCGAAACTGGTTAGATGATGCATTACAATATTTACCTTCTTTCCAGCGGGGATAATAAAACACAGAGGATGCTGCTTCAGCACCTGTAGCTGCATTCACGAGGACAGAACGGACGGAATCTGTTCCATAATCCACTCCAATGACAAAACAATCATTCATAATGAGTGTCAAAATAACACTTATTTTAACTACTGAAAAAAAATTCTCCCTCAGACAGTACCGGAGGCCTCCCGGTGGCCGGTTAGTTACTTATTTCCTACCTGAATATTTCCTTCGCCGGCAGAAAACTCATAAAAGCCTGTAAATTGGAGGAGTACTTCTTTTTATCCAGCTTATAATAATAGGCTCCCCGTTTGGATGTTTGTTTTTCCTTGTCTTTTTGCCGGACCAATAACCCTGCTGTTAGCAATTTCCGCATGAAATTTCGTTTATCCAGCTGTTTGTCGTAAACCGCTTTATAGAGACTTAACAGTTGAGGCATGGTAAATTTCTCGGGTAATAACTCAAATAAGATAGGATGCAAAGCCGCTTTGTATTGTACCCGTTGCCAGGCCATATTCACCATCTGCCGGTGATCAAAGATCAGTTTCGGTAATTTTTTGAGGGAGAACCACTCCGGCAGGTAATTTTCACTGATCTGCTTTTCATAGGTATGAATATCGATCAATGCATAGTAGGCAACAGAGATCGTCCGCCCAACAGGATCCCTGTCGGGATCTCCAAAGCTGTGTAATTGCTCCATATAAACACCGCTAAGACCGGTAAGCTGTTTCAATATTCTTGTAGCGGCCTCATCCAGCGCCTCCTGGGGTTGCACAAAGCCCCCCATGAGACTCCATTTTTCTTTTAATGGTTCAAAGCCCCGGTGGATCAGCAATAGCTTGATCTCCGTCCCATCAAAGCCGAAGATGACACAGTCTACGGCAACCAGTAAAGGCGTTTCATTATAATGATCGGGTGGCATTACTTAAAAATACGATTATAAATAAAATCAGGAGATTACTTTCCAATACAGAATTATTAAGTTAAGCTGTAAACACATACTGATAAAGCATTTCAGCGGTTTAATGTTTATTTGGGCAACAGATGGGCAACAAAACCCGCTAAAACAAGTGAAGACAGAACACAAACAAAAACAGTTTAACTATTCATTCTTTTTCTTATTATATCCCGTATTCTTGTGGCACTTTCATAGTCTTCTTTTGCCAGTACATCTTGCAATAAGCTCTCCAACTCATCAAGGCTGTAATCGGCAAGAGAACCTTTTATTAAACTGTTCTTTGTTTCAGGTTCATTAATAACAGATTCTTCCAACACAAAATCATAAACATAAACAGGACAGTCATACCGTATGGAAATAGCTAATGCATCGCTTGCACGGGCATCAATTTTTTGCTCTTCTTTGCTGCTTGTTTCTAATACCAGCCAGGCGTAATAGACTTTGTCAATGATGTTGTGAATAATTACTTCTTTTAATTTGCCTCCCAATGTATCTATTGTGGCCTTTAAAACATCATGTGTTAACGGCCGGGGTAATTTCATGCGTTCAAGATGAACAGCAATGGCCTGCGCTTCAAATGCCCCAATAACGATAGCCATTCTTTTTTTGTCAGTAATTTCTTCTAAAATAACTACATAATTACCAGGCGAACTTTCACTGGTACTCAATGCTACTATCTGAACTTCTTTCTTTATCATTATCTAAATAATATTATAACAACACAAATCTGCATAATTCATCCACATCGTCAAAAGGGGCTACCACTTGTCCATCGCTGATTAATTTGTATAACCCATTGGCCTCTAGTTCTACTTCATAATTTCTTCCTATTGTCACTTTATCAGCTTCAATTTTAATTACTTCAATACTATAATATTGCAAAGCTCCTATTAAAATTTCTTTTGTAGTCATTATGCTAATAAATTTTCTTTTACGATATAAAAACCGTACCCTGCACATAGTATTGCCGATACAAAAATTAACAAGGTTTGCAAATTTTTATTGGCTAATACTTTTGGTATAAAGGGTACACTAAATGCAGTGGCGGCAATCATCATACCTGCCACAGAACCTAACCCAAATAAAAGCAAATAACAAAGTGCAGTATAGGTGGTTTCTGACTTACTCATTACAATTAACATTAGTGCTCCGCTACCTGCCAAACCATGCACCAAACCTATTAAATAGGCCGGTAGATGTGAATGATTGTGAGTGGGCTTACTTACTGTATGCAGGTGAGTATGCTTGTGTATATAACCATCGGCATGTGCATGCTGATGCGTATGCAAAACTGGCTGTTGCATTTTATACCATCTACAAATACGGTAAACGCCTAATGCTATTAACATTAGCCCCACTCCTGCTTCAAATAGTTTGAAATATGTTTGGCTGATTTGAAATTTTAACAAAAGAAAAATTATTCCAATTACTAAAATTGTTGACGTATGCCCAAGCCCCCAGTACATACCGTCTTTAATAGCCTTTTGCAACTTATTTCTGTTGCTGACCATGTTGCTTACTGCTAGCAAATGATCAGCTTCAAAGGCATGGGTAAAACCTGCATAGAGGGTTAGTATAATTGGTATGTTAATCATTTGCTTGGGTATAAAATAAAATGCGATGATTACCTGTATCTGCTACCAACAACAACTCGTTACAAGCATTAATGGCAAAAGGCCAATACATTTCGTTAGCTATAGTTGATTTCATACTCAATGAAGTTTCGCCATGTGTTTCAAAATTGGGCTGACCAATTTGTTCGTTTGCAACAGCATTGCTTAGTTCGGGTAGTTTATTATATAATAGTATACGGCTATTTCCAGTATCGGCTATTGCAATACCATTGTTATAAAAGCAACCATCGTATACCCAGTTGAGTGTATTAGCCGATGGTTTTAATTGGTATT
Organism: uncultured Chitinophaga sp.; assembly: GCA_964641575.1. GTDB lineage: Bacteria > Bacteroidota > Bacteroidia > Chitinophagales > Chitinophagaceae > JJ008. Next base: position 6,318 of record CAZXMP010000101.1, read on the forward strand.
GGTTTTGTCCGTTATCATTAATATTTTTTTGACCAATAATTATTTCTGCTTTTTTTGTCAAGGCATCTTTCCAGTTGCTCCACAGCAAGGCACGGTAATATTGGGTGTCGGCAATTATCATTTCTTTATTACTGCTAATTTTAACAGCATAAGGCCAAACAGCATTGTTGTTATCATAATCTTTATCGAAAAATGTATCTTGCCCAATTAATTCATCTGCCCCCGCAAAATTTGTAGTAGGAATTGTATGATAGTACAGCACTCTTCTGTTTCCTGTGTCTGCTATCCATAATTCTTTTCCGTTGCTAAAAACTCCGTAAGGCCAATTAAGTGTATGTGCTGTGGGTAGTTTGCCAATGCCCATAACATTGGGCAGGTTACTTTCAAAATTCATTTGCCCTACTACCGTATCTGCTGGTTGAAAATTTTGAGTAGGCAGCGAGTGCCAAATCAATACTCGGTGGTTCCATGCATCTGCTACAACTAATTTTTCTCCATTGGTCCATACGGCAGATGGATATTGGAGTGATGATGCTGAAACTGTAGCGCCTGCATTTCGTTCTGTTTCGTTATTTTCTTTTTGTCCCAACACTACATCGGGTTGTTGATGATTTTGAAATGAAAAATGTTTCCAGATAAATACACGGTTTTGCCCGGTATCGCTAACAACTAATAGATGATTGTGCATACATACACAACGGGGTGCCAGTAAAGCGTTGTTTGCTTCTCCATAAAACTCTAACAATTTTTTCATTATTATTTATCTACTAACATATTCTGGGTAGTTGTTCGCCAGGCAACATATTTACTACTCGTTTACCGCCAATGGTACTTTGCATTATTACTTGTCCTGTATGCTCTTCTACAACGGTTCCAATTATAGCTGCATGGGTGCCATTCTCATCTTGTTTGAGCAATGCAAGAAAATCTTCTGCAACTTTATTATCTACTATGGCAATAAACCTGCCTTCGTTGGCAACATATAAGGGGTCTAAACCTAACATTTCGCAAGCACCATTTACCTGTTCCAGTACTGGTATATTTTTTTGAAATATATAAACCCCTTTGGCTCCGTCTTTTGCCACTTCGTTTAATACACTTGCCACACCACCCCTTGTTGCGTCTCTTAAAAAATGTATTTGGTTACCAAATTCATTTATCAATTTTTCTATTGTAAAATTTAAATTAGTGGTGTCGCTTATAATATTGGTTTCAAATTCTAAGCCACTGCGTTTGCTCATAATGGCAATGCCGTGTTCGGCTATATTACCACTAAGTATAATACTATCGCCGGGTTTTACGTTGGATAAGTTAATAGATGCTTTTGGGTTAACAATACCAATACCAGATGTATTGATAAATATTTTATCTCCTTTACCTTTTTCTACCACTTTTGTATCGCCGGTTACTACCTGTACATCGGCTTTAAGGCAGCAATATTTTATACTGTTGAGTATTTGCCAAAACAGATCCATTTGCAACCCTTCTTCAATAATAAACGAAAGCGAAATATACTTTGCCATAGCGCCACACATGGCTAGGTCGTTTACAGTACCGTTAATGGCCAGTTCTCCAATATTTCCTCCAGGAAAAAAAATAGGATTTACAACATAGCTATCTGTACTAAATGCAATATTTCCAGTTAGATTAAAAATAGCTCCGTCGTGTTTTTCATTCAGCAAATCATTTTTTAATACATCAAAAACGCCACTGTTTAATAGTCTGTGTGTAAGTATGCCGCCGCTTCCATGGCCCAAATTAATAGTATCAAAATCAAACTTTGGCATGGGGCATGATAACATCATATTTATTTTATCGTTCATTATATTTTATCTAAACAATTGTTTCTACCATGTTAAAATGATAATAAGCTGCACAAGCGCCTTCGCTACTTACCATGGGTGCTCCTAATGGATTGAGTGGGGTACACTTTTTGCCAAACTCGGGGCATTGACCGGGCTTTTTAATGCCACGCAAAATTTCGCCTGCTATACACTCTGCACTTTCATTTGCCTTATCAATTTGAATGTTAAATTTTTTGTTAGCATCATATTGGCGTAAACTTTCTTTTAATTCATAACCACTAAGGGGTATCTCTCCAATGCCACGCCATTCTCGATTGCTTATGGCAAACACATCATCAATTACTTTTTTTGCCGCAGGGTTTCCTTCGGCCTTTACCACACGGCTATATTGATTTTCCAATTCGTACCTACCTTCTTCCAATTGCTTTATCAACATGCAAATACCCTGTAACAAATCAACCGGCTCAAAGCCTGTAATAACAATGGGTAGTTTATATTTTTCTACTAATGGGTAATACTCATCTATACCCATGATTGTGCAAACATGGCCTGCTGCTAAAAATCCCTGTACTACATTATCGTCATCATTTACAAGTGCTTCAATGGCTGGCGGCACTAATACATGCGATGTGAGTATAGAATAATTATTTACTTCTTCTCTTAGAGCATGCAATACACTTAAAGCATTTGCTGGTGCTGTAGTTTCAAACCCTACTGCAAAAAAAACAACTTCCATAGTTGGATTTTGTTTGGCTAATGTAACAGCTTCTAAAGGAGAATATAAAATGCGTACATCTGCTCCATTTGCTTTTGCTTCAAGAAGGCTTTTTTTACTGCCGGGCACCCGTAACATATCGCCGTATGAACAAAGTATTACTTTTTTTTCTTCGGCAAGGTATACTGCTTTATCTATTAAATGCAGAGGGGTTACACATACAGGGCAACCGGGACCATGCACCATTGTAATATTTTTAGGCAGCAACCCAATAATGCCATTCTTTACCAGGCTATGCGTTTGCCCACCACATACTTCCATTATTGTCCACGGCCTTGTTGTTATCTGGTGCAACTCGGCAATATACTTTTCTACAACGGCTGCATCTCTGTATTCTGATAAGTATTTCATAGTTATTGTGGTTTGTCTGTTTGTGTATGTTCAATCAATTCATCTATTTCCCCAATTTCTTTCAAGTATTCAAAAGACTTTGCTGCTTCTGCTTCATCAATTTTGCTTATCGCAACTCCAACATGTACCAGTACATAGTCTCCAACTTCTGCTGAAGGCAACATTTCTAATGATGCTTCTTTGATAATGCCACCAAAAGAAACTTTTGCCATACGTACCAAACCATTGTGAATGGTTTCGACACTTTGAATTTTTCCGGGAATTGCTAAACACATATAATAAATTTTATTTTAAAATGATTGAATGAGTTCTTTGTTAATATCCATTATTATCTTTTCATTATTCTTCATTTCCTCTGTTTGTATGCCATCCACGCCATAACTATAATAGGCCAATTGCCCTAGTGAAATATTCTCATCATTAGGAGAAAGCTGCTTGTGAAAATACAACTCAAACTTGTGCACTAAATGTTCTTTAACTAAATCGACGAGTACTGCATTTTGAAATACACCGCCACTAAATGCAATGGAATTAACACCAATGTTTCCTACTATAATTTTTATGCAGTGGATTAATGAATAATGAAACTTTGCGGCAATAAAGGGGATGGGCTTCCCTTTTGCAATATCTCTAATAATACCAGTACACAAAGTGGCTGTTGGTAAGCGATAATAATGAGCCCCATCAACAAAATAACTTTCGGCAAACGCATATCCATTTTCTAAAAAATATTCTTGTGCTATGTTTTCCAAAAGCAATGCAGCTTCGCCTTCATAAGATTGTTTATCACACAAGCCAAGTAGTGAAGCTACTGCATCAAAAATTCTGCCGCATGATGATGTTTGCAATAAGTTATCCTGTGCAAGTATTTTTGTATATAGGCTCCATTCGTCTGATGTAAATTTGTGTTTTAAGAAATCATCGGAACTCATTACATCGTTGCAAATTGATAATGCAGCTACCCTCGGTTCTCTTGCCATTTTATCGCCAAGCAATCCCGGGAAATAATCAAAATAATAACAACGCTGCATTGTATTATTAGTATAGAGAAAAAACTCACCGCCCCAAATATTGTCATCATCTCCCAGCCCGGTTCCATCCCAAATAACGCCTAATACTTTTTTATTTTTACCCAGTAAATTATTTTCTGCCAATACGCCTGCAAAATGGGCTTTATGATGCTGCACTTGGTACAAATGAGCATTATTCAGCAGAGAAATTTCTTTTGCAAATTGTGTAGCAAAGTAATCAGGATGTTTATCTGCTAATACTACTTCAGGTTTTATTTGTAAAATAGACTGATAGTGCTGATAAGTTTTTTCATACGTTTGTTGAGCATCATAACTTTCGGTACTTCCTAAATATTGACTTACATAAATATTATTTTGATGAAAAACTGTAAAAGAACTCTTCATTAACGCTCCCGCTGCCAAAATTGATTTGCTTGCCAGCATTGGAATATCAAAGCAAGAAGGCGATAAGCCCCGGCCACGGCGAATAATAATTTGTTGCTGATGTCTCTGCGAAAAGCGAATAACACTGTCATCCTGTGGTGTTACGATTTCCCTGTTATGAGTAATAACAACATCAGCAATTGAAAAAAGATTTTCAAGAGCTTCATCATCCTTGTAAATAATGGGGGCATTACTTATGTTAGCGCTGGTGGCAACTATTGGCTTACCAAAATCGTTTAAAACAATTTCAAACAATGGTGCATAAGGCAGCATGATACCAATACTGCTTAAGTTTGGAGCCACTTGTGCTGCTGCAATAAATGCTGTACTTTCTTCTTTAGCTTTTAACAAAACAATTGGTGTTACGGCAGACTTAAGCATTTGCAATTCTGCTTCATTACAATAAGCAATAGATTTAACTTGTGTTTCATCTTTGCACATAATTGCAAATGGCTTGTGAGGCCGGTGTTTGCGACGGCGTAATAATTCTATAGCTTCTCTATTGGCTGCATCACAAATAAGCAAATAACCGCCAATGCCTTTTACAGCAAGAATTTTTCCCTGTTGTAGCAAATTCGTAATAAGCAGTAACACTTCAGTATTACCTTCTTCCAACTTTTTGGATTGAGTTTCATAAGCTGATAACACCACACCACATTGTCTGCAGGAATTTGTTTGTGAAAAATATCTTCTGTCCGAATTATTGTTATACTCCTTTTCACAATCGCTACACATATTGAATGCACTCATTGCAGTATTTGGCCTGTCGTAAGGCATTGCTTGAATAACCGAAAAACGGGGGCCGCATTGTGTACAAGTTGTAAACGGATAACGATACCGGGGATTAAAATTGTTGTGTATCTCATTTCTGCAATCATTACATAAAGCATAATCTGGTGTAAGTGGCAAATTGGCAACCCCGTTGTTACTACTTTCTTTAATAGAAAAATTCTGATATGGGGTATAAGTTATCTGCTGCAAATTTGCAGCAACTATTTTGGCTAGTGGTGGAGCATGTTGAAGGATATAAGCCGAAATTCTTGTAGCATCTTCTTCAGTCGCATTAACTTCTACATGCAAGCCATCACCGGCATTGCATACGTAGCCCTTTAAACTTTTCTTCATGGCATAATTATATACCATTGGCCGAAAGCCAACACCTTGAACTATCCCGGTAAAGAGAAGGTGATATGTGTTTTCTTTTTTAATTATCTTAACTGTTATAATTATAACACAGGTATTGCTGCTTTCTTTTCATTTACTTTTTGCTTCAACCAGTTACACCAACTTTCAAGCCCCTCACCATTTATACTACTAATGGTTATTACTTCGAGACCGGGGTTAATTTCCCGGGCATCTTTTGTAACTGCTTCCACACTAAAAGGTACGTAGGGCAGCAAATCGGCCTTGCTAACCACCATCAGCTCACTAGTTAAAAACATTCGTGGATATTTCTTCGGTTTATCATCACCTTCAGTACTTGCAATTAAAGTAATTCGGTAATCTTCACCTAAATCAAATGCAGCCGGGCAAACCAGATTACCAACATTTTCTATAAACAAAACATCCAGCCCTTCATAATTAAAATGGTCTAAAGCCTGCAATATCATTTGTGCTTCAATATGGCACATGCCCCCCGTTACAATTTGCAAGCAATCAATACCGGCTTCTCTTATCCTAATAGCATCCCTTTCTGTTTCAGGGTCGCCTACAAGTACACCTATTTTAAGTTTATCTTTTAAACGCCTGCCAGTCTGCTGCATTAAAGTTGTTTTACCACTACCCGGCGATGAACAAATATTAAGCACCAAGATATTATGAGGTGCTAATTTGTCTCGAATGGCTTTAGCCACAAAATCGTTTGCCTTTAATAAATTGAGTGTTGTGTTTTCGCATTGAACACTCCCTACCGGAGCTCTGTTACTTTTTGGTTGGCTCATATTTAGATAATGTTTTTTCGTAAGTAGTCAATAAAGGTTGTTTAATCTTTTACATAGTACTTCTAGTTATTTACTCAATAGCTGAAAATTCAACTTTACTAATTAATAACTCTTCCCCTTGTATAACATTTCTTGATGCTTTACCGCAGTTGCCACACACAAATTTGTATTGCTGTACTGTGGTTGCCAATTTACAATCATCACAATAAATTTTTATTGGCAGCATCAGAACTTCCAATGTTTTGCTCCTGTACCTCGGCTCATCTTCCAATACAGCATCAAAAGCATTTTGCATTAATACCGGCTGCACATTGCTCAATTCCCCCACCGTTAAATAAATAGTTTTAATAGCAGAAAACCTATCGGGAAATTCAGCCTCCAGTGTGTTGAATATGTTGCGCACTAATGAAATTTCATGCATTTGACTGAACGGTTAAAGTTAGTTTAAAGACATTGAAATATATTATAAAAGCATCTGCCTTAGAAAATGTTTTCTAATTTTTTACTGTATCAAGCAATTCTTGCTTCAACTGCTTTAATTGTTCAATATCCCTTTTTGCAGACTTTATTATGGCTTCATCTTTGGAAAGAGTAAGCAATTCCTCCGCAACTGTTATCATATCCTTATACCTCTCTTCATCAAATTCATTCTTATTCCCGGCAAACCAACTGGCTTCTAAATAATTGGATAAAGTCAAAGCTCTTTCTACTGGATAGTTTTCAGCAGTACGGATGTCCAACGCCTCTCTATACCAGGCAAGGGCTTTATCGTAATTATCGGTGTTTATAGAAACAGGGTATTTTGTATACGCATTGCCAAGACTATTGCAAATCATAGAAAACTCATACGGATAATCAATTTTATTATAAAACGAAAGCGCTTCATTAAATGATGAAACCGATACAGCAGCCCATACTCCTTTTTTCTTCACCTCGTCAGGTATTTCGGCATACACTCTCCCCAATTGATGTTGTATTTCTGCAAACACATCTGGGGTTGTATCTTTTGTAAATGTTCGTAATGCAGCTTGATAAGATTGTACCGCAGTACGATAAAATTGAGGGTTACCATTTTGTGCCCATGTTTGAAGCAGGTTGCCTTTTGTAAAATGTGCCTGTGCTAAAAGCTCTTCCATTTGTTCAGATTCAAATATTGCTATTGCTCTGTTTATATAGCCCAACGCCTCACTAAAACTATTGCTAATAGTGGCAATATGGCTTGCATCCACTAATACTAATGCTGCCTCAACAGTCCTGTTATTTGCTTCATAATATTGCAAGCATTCCCATAAACCCATTTTCAAATGTTCTTTCAGCTTTTCATCATACGGCACGGTGAGTTTTTTCATCCATACATTGCATAATACATTCTTAACTGCAATACTTGCCTGAGTTGAAAGAGATGCTAACAACAGGTTTTGCAAAATTGCTTCTGCTTTATCGTTATTGCTGAAATCGCTATGCAGTTGTGCCAGATGAAATTCAGTAAAGCTTATATTGCATTTTTCAGGAGCGGCTACTATTGCTGTATTGTACGCTGCTGCAATTTTTTTATATTGATTTTCTTTTTGCTGGTTTGTGCCATAATGAAGTGCCACTGCTTTATTATGCAACGTTACAAAGTTATTTTCTGAAATTAATGTATCGGGAATTTCATAGCCCTGCTGCAAACGGTTGAGCAAATCAACAGCTTGCAGTACATCTGCTTTATCCTCTAACAGAGGGTAAGCCTTTTCGTAATTACTAAGTTTAGTATAAATTAAACCAAGTAAAGCATTACCCGAATACGCTGTTACAGGAAATAGTACCGGCGGCTGTAAATTTTTCCAATCAGGACATACAGTTATGTTTGTATCCACACAAATATCTACAGTACAAGTAGCATCTGTTGTTACACTCACCAATTCATTAAGCCGGTGTTCACCATTGATGCACTGCTGTACCGTACTTATTTTTTCAATTGAAGCAAATATTGAAATCATCATAATTTATTGTTGAATAGCTATTGCCGCCCTTTTGTGTTGTTCTGCAAAAAAAAGAAGCATAGGTTGCTGCCTTTTGTTCAGTTGCATATTCATCTTTCATATACCGACATATTATTTGCATGGGGTTTTCATTCCAAGCAAATGCAAGTGTCACTTTCCACCTTCCCTTTTGCTGATAAATATATTGTATTACCGTACTGTCGTTCAGCCACTCTGCGTTCTGCAAAAAATATACATCTTTTTCAGAGCCGGCATAATCTGCTAATATTACACTTAACATCAGGCAATATTGATAGATAAAATTTTCATTTGTTCGTCAGCGGTAAATGGCAGCTCCCTATCTGTATGGTCCATGTTATTATCAATCAGTAATTCTTCTATAGAAATACTCCTGTCGCCATTGCTATTTTTAAACTTAAGCATACTCATATTGGTTTTGTGCAGGCTTTTAAACAAATCATCATGCT
>CAZXMP010000102.1:0-15002 GCA_964641575.1 uncultured Chitinophaga sp.
ATCTTTTAACATCTTGGTATATAAGTGATCTGCTTCTTGCAACAACTGTACCTTTTCTTTGGTAATTTCTCCTAAAATCCGGATGGCAAGTCCCGGTCCCGGAAAGGGATGGCGATCAATCATTTCTGCAGGTATACCCAACTCACGGCCAACTTTTCTTACCTCATCCTTAAATAACGAACGCAGGGGTTCCACCAATTCCAAATGAAGATGGTCTGGTAAGCCCCCGACATTATGATGCGATTTGATAGTTGCTGAGGGGCCATGTACCGATAAACTTTCTATCACATCCGGGTAGATCGTTCCTTGTCCCAGCAAACCAACACCTTCAATCTTTTTTGATTCTTCCTGGAAAACGTCAATGAATAAACTGCCAATTGCTTTTCTTTTTGCTTCCGGGTCTGATTTATTGGCTAATGCAGTATAAAATCGCTGCTTCGCATCGATACCCGTTACATTCAATCCAAGTTTCGCATACATCTCAAGTACAGCACCAAATTCGTTTTTGCGTAACACCCCGTTATCTACAAAAATTCCATATAGATTTTTCCCAATAGCTTTATGAATTAACGTAGCTGCAACAGTAGAATCAACACCACCGCTAAGTGCCATGATAACTTTACGGTCACCAATTTGCTTTTTTAATGCGGCTACCGTATCGGTAATAAAATGTGCCGGTGTCCAATCTTGTGTACAACCGCAAATATGTAAGAGAAAATTATTAAGAATTTTTTTTCCTTCTTTGGAATGATATACTTCCGGATGAAATTGTACACCATAAAGAGATTTTGTTTCGGTTCCATTTTTTTTGAATGCGGCGACCGGAATACTTTCCGTATCGGCTAACAATTCAAAACCCTCCGGCAATTCTTTGATCGTATCGCTATGGCTCATCCACACATGACTTTGTGGCGACACATCTTTCAGCAACACATCTTCTTTTTTAAGTTGAAGAATGGCACGGCCATATTCCCGTTTATTACTTTTTGCAACCAGTCCGCCAAAACGTTTGGCTGTTAATTGTGCACCATAACAAACTCCCAGCACCGGCACTTTTGAAATGAAAGCCTGTACATCCACATCCGGGGCATTCACTTCATTCACTGAAAAAGGTGAACCAGAAAGAATGATGCCTTTCAATCCAGGCTCAAATTCAAAAGGCTTATTGAAAGGAATAATTTCGCAATACACACTAGCTTCCCTTACGGCACGGGCAATTAACTGGGTAAATTGAGAGCCAAAATCAAGAATCAGGATTTTTTCAGTCATGTTATAAATAATTAGAGAAGGGTGTATTAGCTACCTCGTTTTCCCTTCACAATAAGGGGTAATGGCAGCGAAGGTAAAAAAAGGTTTGTAGTTTATGCCACAGAGTTTGAAACCCTTTACCCTATTGGGTTTTTGCCTGCTTTTGTTATTAATTCCCAATTGTAACCTTATTACTGCCGAAAGCGTCAAATTTGTTAAAATCGAAGATTTTGAGCTTACATTTGTTACCACAAAACCATTGAACATGAAACGTTTTTCTCTTGTAGCTGCTATCACCGTCCTGTTATTTTCATCTTGCGATGAAATTACAGGAGAAAGGATCAGGGGTAATGGCAATGTTATTTCCCAGGCAAGGTCGCATGCCAATTTTACCGGGGTTGAAGTAAGCGATGCCATTCATGTATACGTAAAAAACGATTCAACTTTTTCTGTAAAAGTGGAAGCCGATGAGAACCTGCAACAACATATTATCATTACGGAAGTAAATGGTGTGTTGAGAATTCGGGAAGAAGATGGTACCAATTTGAATGCTACCGGAAAAATAAAAGTGTATGTATCTGCTCCTTCAATAAGAAGTCTTGATGCTTCTGGTGCCAGCAAAATAATGAGTGAAAATGAATTAACAGCTGATGCAATTGATATTGATGTTACAGGTGCCAGCAATGCCGAACTGGAACTAAAAACTCCAAAAGTATCGGCCAGCATGAGTGGTGCCAGTAGTATTACTTTGTTCGGGCAAACAAAAGATCTCATTATAAAAGGCAGTGGTGCTTCTGATGCCAATTGTTATGAATTATTATCGGAAAATGCAGATGTAGATTTATCCGGTGCCAGCAATGCAGAAGTCTTTGCCAGTGTAAAACTAAATGCAGAAGCCAGCGGAGCCAGCGATGTTCGCTATAAAGGAAGTGCCGTTGCAAGCCAACATACGAGTGGCGCAGGCAGTGTGAAGAAAGTGGAATAAAAAAATTAATGCATGAATAAATAAAAGTCAGTAAGTTAGTTGCCGACTTTTTTTGTTACCCAGCTGCATTGCTACTATCATCGTTTCTTGCGCCGCACTCTTCATCTTTCTGTCCGCTACTGACCATTCTGCAAAATTTCCTACAATATTTTACTTAATCCTTTAGTACAAAGCAATTAGTTGTATTTCCTCTGCGAACTCTGCGTTCCCTGCGTGATGTATTTGCTCATATTCACAAAATTCCAGAACTTACAATCCAACCAAAACCTTACGCATGAGTTCCCGGAGACAATTCATTAAGGAAGCCACCTTAGCTTCCGGCGGTTTATTAATAGCCTCTTCCTCCTTCAGCAATTTTTTTATAGGCGCCAAACCTAAAGTGATCATAATTGGTGCCGGATTTGCAGGATTATCCGCCGCCTATTATTTACACAAAAAGAAAATTGATTTTTTGATTCTTGAAGCCCGCAATCGAATAAGCGGACGGGTATTCTCTCATACCATTGATGAAAAAGAAAATCTCATTATTGAATTAGGCGCAGAGTGGGTAGGCAATTCGCATGAGCGGTTACAGAACTTGTGTAATGAGTTTGGGCTGGAGTTACAAAACAACCAGTTTGATTCACATCTTATTTATGAAGGAAAATATTATAAAAATGGTGATTGGGATTATAGCCCCGAATGGAAAAAGAAATTTCAATCCATCATTGATAATTATCCCAAACTATCACAGGCCGATAAATTAAAGATCGATAAAATGGATTGGTGGCGGTTTTTAGTAAACAATGGCTGCGAAGGAAGAGATTTGAACCTGCGGGAATTATTAGATAGCACTGACTTTGGTGAAACGATCAGAAGTGTTTCAGCCTTTGCTGCATTGGCAGAATATGCAGAAAGCAGCGAGAAGAATGAAATGGATTTGAAAATAAAAGGTGGCAACAGTATGCTGGCAAAAAAGATCGCCGAAAAAATTGGCATGGATAAAATAAAACTGGAACATGCGGTGCAGCGGGTAGTGCAGAATGTAAAAGGCGGCGTTACGGTCTATTGTAAGAATGGGCAAAAATTTACTGCAAACAAAATTATTTGTACAGCTCCAACCTATGCAGTAAAGAATATTAAATGGGAACCGGGTTTGCCTGCAGATCAGGTAAATGCAATCAACGAGTTACAATATGCCCGTATCAACAAGAATCCATTATTGTTTAGCAAACGTTTTTGGAAAGACGAAAGTTTTGATATGATAACAGACCAATCGCCACACTATTTTTATCATGCTACCAAAAATCAAGATTCAAAAAAAGGCGTACTTATTTCTTATACAATTGGCGAAAAAGCAGCGGTAGTAGCCAATCAAACTGAAGAGTGGAGAAAGGATATGATCTTACAAACCTTACGGCCACATTTTAATGATGTGAAAGACAGCTGGGAAAAACAAACCAATTATTATTGGGGCAATGATGAGTTTTCTCATGGTGCTTATGCCTTGTATGGAAAAGGACAATGGTTTAGAGTAATGCCGGTCTTAAAAAGGTCACATATCCATACACATTTTGCTGGAGAGCATTTGGCCGACTGGCAGGGTTTTATGGAAGGTGCGATTAATACCGGAGAAGAAGCCGCGGCGAAGATTTAAAGTGAAACATATTTCACCGTAATCTTTATATCCCTGTTTCTTCCCTTATCATCCGTACAGGAAATTTTTACCGGTCCTTCTTCAGGTACAAAAAATTGTTTTTCACCTGCATTACTGCTTTTATAAAATTTGTTGTTGATGTACCAATAAACCTTGCTTACATCATTGGCTGTTTTGCAGATCAACTGCAGAGGTTCCGGATCTTTTTTATTAAGTAAATACTCCGTTCCATTAACCGGCGAAGTGATAGCAGGAGCCGATCCTTTAAAAATCAACTCACAGTCAGGATTGTGCGGAGGTATTTTTTGATAAGCGATCCTGTTTTCTTCAAACCATGATTGCATATCGGGCGGTATTACTTTGTACCATTTCTTTTTATAACCATTTTCCGGGACACAACTTTTACAAAACGAAATTTTTTCATTCACACTGATCATTACTTCCTGCCAGTTATCGCAAACTTTGGTAGAAGATATTAATGGAATAAAATAATCCGTTACCAAACTGCTGCAATGTTCAGAAGGTGCTAAACCGGTTTCGCTGCAAACTTGTCTTATATCACAATCTTGCGGCTGAGTAAACCATTCTTCATCGCTATCATAATCAATAGTATTAAAGATTTTAAAGAGAAGAGGAGTTGCAATATTTGCTCCACTTAGATCAGCGACACCAACACCGGAAAAATTTCCTGTCCAAACACCCACTGTAAAATTTTTATTATAACCAATGCTCCAGGCGTCTTTTCGTCCATAACTGGTGCCGGTTTTCCAGGCAATCTTTGGCATTTTTTCCGTAGCCGCCCAGTTCAAAGGAAAATCAGGCCGATCGATCTTTGATAAAATTTCATTTATCATGTAATTAGCTGCAGTACTTATTACTCTTACTTTATTGTGTACTGTATCATTTTGTGTGTAAGATGGAGAAATGAACAATCCATCATTCGAAAATGAGGAAAATAAGCCAGTCAGTTCTTCCAATGTAGTACCGCAACCACCAAGAATTAAAGACAATCCAAGTTTTCTCCTATCCTTTTGTATTTGTTTGAAATTACAATTGGATAGTTTTTGGATCATTTTTTCATGTCCCAATAATCTCAATCCTTTAACCGCCGGAATATTTAGTGAATGTTCTAAAGCTTTTTCAACTGTAACATAGCCATTAAACTTCTCATCATAATTCTCAGGCGCATATCCTTCATAGTTTACCGCTACATCTGTCATTACCGTTTTTGGGGTAAGCAATCCTTCGTCAAAGCACATGGCATACAGTAAAGGTTTTAAGGTACTACCCGGTTGGCGAACTGCATTGGCTCCGTTTACCTGGCCTCCATCAGTAGTATCAAAAAAATTAGAGGAGCCTACATAGGTAATCACTTTATGCGTTTTGTTATCAATGATAACTACAGCAGCATTTTTTATATTTTTTAACCGTTGTGTTCTGATATAGTCTTCAACTAATTTTTCAGTTTTTAGTTGGGTGTTTAAATCGATATTCGTGTTGGTAATGTCCCCTCCCTGTTTCTTTAACTTATAGGAAAGATGAGGAAGGTAATGCGGCACTGTTCCTCTTGTTGCATTCATTGGTTCAGCTAAAGCATCTTCAATCTCTTTTTCTGTAAACACATTATTGTCTGCAAATTTTTTCAACCATCCATTTCTTTCTTTTATGATACGGTCATTATGTTTTCCTACAACTAATGAACTGGGATTGTTTGGTATAATACTTAATGCAGTGATTTCCGCTAGCGATAAATGATCCGGATTCTTTTTAAAGTACAAAATTGAAGCTGCTTTTACTCCTTCAATATTTCCGCCATAAGGAACAAGGTTCAGGTATAGTTGCAATATTTCCTTTTTACTGTATTTAAGTTCCAGTTGAAAAGCCCGGAACATTTCCCGGATCTTACTGAAGATGTTTCTTTTTCCCGGCTCCAAAGCTTTAGCTACCTGCATAGTAATAGTGCTGGCACCAGATGTTCGCCGCATCTTAAACAGGTTGTTGAAAAATGCCCTGGCTACAGCAAAAGGATTTACACCAGGGTGAGAGTAGAAGTGTTTGTCTTCTTTGGCAATAATTGTTTTTTGCAGCAATGGCGAAATTTCCTCCAGCTCAGTTTTCATCCGCCATTTTTGGTCTTTAGTAAGGTAGGCGTTAATCAATTCACCTTTATTATCGGTGATGATGCTAGAATATTCAACTTTATCTGGTACCGGAAATATCCAGTTGAGCAGGAAGAATAAAATAATTAGTCCTATAAAACCGATACCGAGATGCTTAAAGAAACGAAGCACCTTCTTTTTAGTTATTCTGAATTTAATTTTTTTCATGCATGTAAAATGGCTGTTGCCGGCATCTCTACTGATGCAAAAAAACAACTGTTGATTGTAAACTCATATCCACTTAACAAATATTTATCTTCTAAAATTTGCAACTACTATTCTATGCACTGTATCTTTCCTGTCAAATTCTTTTCTTCTTGTATGGAATCATCTGACTCGTCCCGCCCAACACGGGATATTCCCCCTTAGCTGCCGCAATGCTAAATTCTGTTATTCCTTTTGTGAAAAAGTAATGTACAGCTAAATTTTTTTCTCCATCAAACTTCTTTAACTTCTCTTCTTAAACCTAATCCCGTTCAGGTCATACCTGCCCGGTCATTTAACAACACACCTATGCGTATCAAAGCTTACTTGGTTCCGCTCCTTGCAGCAGGGGCTATTTTTTTGTCTTCTTGTAAAAAAAATGCCGTCACTATTTCATTTACCAATGCAAAAGGCGAAGTGCCGCAGCTCGGAAACCTTGTTTTTCGTTTCAGCAGTTCGCTGGCAAAAGATTCCATGCTCAATGCCTGGGACTCGACGGACTATATTTCGTTTGAACCAAAAATTGCGGGAAAGTTTCGCTGGCAAAGCCCCGATGAGTTAGTGTTTTCTCCTTCGCAGCCTCTAAATCCTGCTACAACTTACAAAGCAAAAGTGAAGAGTGCTGTATTGAAATACAGTAAGTATAACTCGGTAAAAAACGGTGATAGGATATCTTTTCATACGCCGAATCTAACCTTAGATAATTCTCAAGTGATTTGGGTTGGCGAATCCAGTACGTCGGCCATACCACAGGTTGATTTGTTTTTTAACTACCGGGTGAACCCGGAAGATCTAAAAGGCAAATTGAATATTGAAGTAGAAGGGAAAAAAGCAGACTTCAATATGATAACTATTTCTCCTGACAACAAAATATCGCTTCGCATCAATGGATTGAAAGCAGAAGATAAAGATACAGATGCAAAAGTGAGTATTGCAAAAGGGCTGAAGCCTGAAAAAGGAAATACATCAACAGAAGATGCTATTACAAATACAATTACAATTCCTTCGGCATATGTATTAACGGTACAGAATGTAGAATCAGAGCATGATGGTATGGAAGGAGTTGTAAGAGTAACGACCAGCCAGCAATTGACGGGTGAAAGTATTAAGTCATTTGTAAAATTCGACCCGGATCTTGCCTATACAGTTGAGGCAAACGACTATGGCTTTACGTTGCGCAGTGACAAGTTCGATACAGAAAAAAGCTATGCATTAACGATTGTACAAGGTTTACGGGGAAAGATCGGTGGTGTAATGAAGGAAGATTATAACGGAGGTGTTGCTTTCGGCGAATTAGAATCCGGTATCAATTTTACCAATAGTAAGGCCGTTTATCTTTCAAAGAAAGGAGGGAAAAATATTGAAGTGCAGATCACCAATGTGCCGAAGGTGAAATTGATCATTTCAAAAATTTATGAGAACAATCTTTTGATGGCACAACGCTATGGTTATTATCCACAAGAAACCAGCAGCGGTGCTGATTATGCCAGTTACGAAGGAGATTATGATTACTACGATAGCTATGGTGGTGGCGATGCGATGCTGGGTGATGTTATTTATGAAAAGGAAATTGATACCCGTTCGTTGCCAAAAAGTGGTGCGGGGAGGATTTTAAATTTCTCTCAGTTCGAGGACAGGCTGCCCGATTTTAAAGGGGTTTATCATATTGTTATTCGCTCAGCAGAAGATTATTGGGTAAAAGACAGCCGATATATTTCATTGTCTGACCTTGGATTAATTGCCAAAGAAGGACAGGATAAGATTTATGTTTTTACCAACTCAATAAAATCTGCTGAACCGGTTACTGCGGTAAATGTATCAGTTTATTCCAGCAATAACCAGTTGATTGGAACAGGTGCTACGGATAAAGATGGTGTAGCAACTATTGCTTATAGTAAAAAGGAGTTTGGTGGATTTAAACCAGCAATGATCATTGCTAAAACTGCGGATGATTTTAACTACCTGCCGTTTAATAATACCAGAGTGAATACCTCCAGGTTTGATGTGGGTGGTAAAAGAAGTAATACGTCTGGATTTGATGCATTTGTATATGCAGAGAGAGATGTATATCGCCCCGGTGAGAAAATTAATTTCTCTGTCATCCTTCGGGATGCACAATGGAAAAACCCTGGCGATGTACCATTGAAAATGAAATTCCTGATGCCAAATGGTAAAGAATTGAAATCTTTCCGCAAAAGTTTGAATGAAGAAGGCTCAGTAGAAGGAAGTATTGATATTGCGGCGGCTGCTATTACAGGTAGTTATACATTAGAAGTTTACACCTCAACTGATGTGTTACTTGCTTCAAAGAATTTTTCAGTGGAAGAATTTGTGCCTGACCGTATTAGGGTAAATGCCAAATTAGATAAAGAATTTCTTCGTTCCGGCGATGTAGCTAAACTTTCTATCAATGCGATGAACTTTTTTGGTCCTCCTGCTGCCAATAGAAAATATGAAACAGAAATTCAGGTGAAACAAAAATCTTTTTCTTCTGTGAAGTTTGAAGGCTACGATTTTAGTTTGGCGAATCAGAATACTTTTTTTGATAAGGAAGTAAAAGAAGGAACAACGGACGATTCCGGTAATGCCAATATTGACTATACAGTTCCGGCTACCTATGCCAATATGGGTGCATTACAAACCAGTTTCTTTACCACCGTGTTTGATGAAACCGGAAGACCCGTAAGCCGTGCAACAAATGTTGATGTTTTTACACAGGATGTTTTCTTTGGTATAAAACAAGATTGGTTTTATTACTATCCATTGAACCAGCCGGTTAAACTTCAATTAGCTGCGGTAAATAAAGATGGAATTGCTGTCAACTCTACCGCAAGGGTTGAAGTTATAAAGCATGAATACCGAACAGTACTTACAAAAAGCGGCAGCTATTTTCGCTATGAATCACAAAAAGAAGACAAGCTGATGATCGAACAACAGATCACTGTTGGTAATAATACTGTTTATACTTATGTGCCAAGAAGTCCTGGTGATTATGAAGTAAAAATTTACCGTCCCGGTGCTAATAGTTATGTAAGCCGCAGTTTTTATAGTTATGGAAGTTATGGTGGTAACAATACTTCTTTTGAAGTAAGCAAGGAAGGCAATATTGAAATTGAAGTGAATAAAAAATCTTACCTCACGGGTGAAAGAGTAGAAGCATTATTTAAAACGCCATTTAGTGGCAGGATGCTGGTAACATTGGAAACCGACCATGTAATTTCTCATCAGTATGTGGATGTAAATAACAGGACAGCCAGTGTGAATTTAAAATTGGATGACAAACATGTTCCCAATGTATATATCACTGCAACATTGATCAAGCCGCATGAAGTATCAGATATTCCACTCACAGTGGCGCATGGGTTTAAGAATGTAACGGTGGAGGATAAGGGCAGAAAAATTGATGTAACCATTGATGCAAAGAAAACAGTTCGGTCTAAAACTCAACAGAAAGTGACAGTGAAAGCTGCACCGGGTAGTTTTGTAACCTTATCTGCTGTAGATAATGGGGTGTTGCAGATCAATGATTTTAAAACCCCGAATCCTTACGATTATTTCTATCAGAAAAAGGCTTTACAAGTTTCAGCATTCGATTTATACCCATTATTGTTTGCAGAAGTAAGAGCCAAGTTGAGCAGCACCGGTGGTGATGGATTTGCAGAAATGAAAGACCGTACTAATCCAATGCCAGCTAAAAGAATAAAAGTGGTTAGCTATTGGGGTGGTATCAAGAAAGCAAACAGCAGTGGTATTGCTGAATTTGAATTTGATATTCCGCAATTCAGTGGTGAGTTAAGATTGATGGCAGTTTCATATAAAGGACAAAGCTTTGGTGCTGCTGATAATACAATGACTGTGGCTGATCCGATTGTTGTGAGTACCGCATTACCAAGATTTTTAAGTCCGGGTGATACTGTGAATGTGCCGGTTACATTAACAAACACAACTGATAAAGCAGCGAATGTTACTGCAACAATAGGAGTGGAAGGTCCGATGAAAGTTGTGGGTGGAAATAATCAGTCAGTAAGTTTGGCTGCAAAAAGCGAAGGCCGGGCAACATTTAAAGTTGTTGCTGATCCTACTATCAATGTTGGAAAAGTAAAAGTAACCGTAAGTGGAATGGGAGAGAAGTTTACTGATGCAACAGATATTTCTGTTCGACCTCCATCTACCTTACAAAAATCAACAGGTAGTGGTTCTATTACCGGAGGCAGCACACAAAAAGTAAGTATTGGATTGAGCGACTTTATGCCCGGCAGTATCAATTATAATTTAGTAGTAAGCCGTTCTCCGGCATTGGAGTTAGGCGAACAATTAAAATACCTGGTTCAATATCCTTATGGTTGTACGGAGCAAACAATATCAGCAGCTTTTCCACAAATTTATTATAGCGACCTGTCCGATCTGCTGCAATTAAATAAGCAACAGAACAAAGTAAATGCGAATACCAACATCCTGGAAGCAATTCGTAAAATAAAAATGCGACAGTTGTATAATGGCGCTGTTACATTGTGGGATGGTGAAGGAAAAGAAGATTGGTGGACGACCGTCTATGCTGCACATTTCTTACTCGAAGCAAAAAAAGCTGGCTTTGATGTAGATAATAGTTTGCTTGAAACAATGTTGAACTATATCAACAACCGGTTGAAGAATAAAGAAACCATTACTTATTACTACAACCGTGACCAGAATAAAAAGATAGCACCAAAAGAAGTGACCTATGGTTTATATGTATTGGCCTTAGCAGGAAGAACCAATGTGCCAGCTATGAACTATTACAAAGCCAATCCTTCTATACTGGCATTGGATAGCCGTTATTTATTAGCAGCGGCTTATGCAACAGCCGGTGATAGAAAATCTTTTACTGCTATGTTGCCTGCATCCTTCAGTGGAGAAGAGTCAGTACCTCAAACTGGCGGCAGCTATTATTCTGATGTAAGAGATGAGGCGATTGCATTAAATGCTTTGATTGATGTAGATCCTGGGAATGCTCAAATCGGTACCATGGTAAAACATGTGGCTGATAAACTGAAAAGGAGACAATGGCTGAGTACACAGGAAAGGGCATTTGCTTTCTTAGCATTAGGCAAACATGCAAAAGCGGCAAACAATTCAACCGCTACAGCCGAAATAAAAGTAAATGGTAAAACAATTGCCAAAGTAGATGGTGGTCAGTGGACCGGTGATATGAAAGCATTGGGTAATAATAATGTGGAAATAGCAACAAAAGGTAGTGGCCGTTTATATTATTTCTGGCAGGCGGAAGGAATTAGTGCAAGTGGTGCTTACAAAGAAGAAGATAGTTACCTGAAAGTTCGCCGTAGATTCTTTGATAGAACTGGTAAACCTTTAACAACAAATACATTCAAGCAAAATGAGTTGATCATTATTGGTATTACTTTAGAAAAATCTTTCAATACACCGATTGAAAATGTTGTTATCACTGATCTGTTACCTGCCGGATTTGAAATTGAGAACCCAAGAACAAAAGAAATACCGGGCATGGATTGGATAAAAGATGCAATGACACCAACCGCATTAGATGTAAGAGATGACAGGATCCATTTCTTTGTAGATGCTAATAGTAATAAACAAACTTATTACTATGCTGTTCGTGCCGTATCACCCGGTAATTATAAAATGGGGCCGGTAAGTGCAGATGCGATGTATAATGGAGAATATCATTCTTATAATGGTGCTGGGGTGGTTAGAGTGGTACAATAAAGAATAAAAACTATTAGATTTATAGTCCCGCCAATTGGCGGGACTATATTATTTAAATGCAAACCAACTCAAAAAATATTGCCATAGTTTGTAATCAACTCGCAGGTTCGGGACTATCAGTTGTATTGGCTGAAAAAATAATAGAAAATTTATCCAGCAAAAAAATTGCGCATATACTTTTCAAGGAAAAATGGCCGCCGGATTTTAATGGCTTTACGGATGTTTGGATTGTTGGTGGCGACGGAACACTGAATTATTTTATCAATCATTATCCGAATATTCAATTACCCCTTGTTATTTTTAATGGAGGCACAGGCAATGATTTTCACTGGATGCTTTATGGTAAAATTAATTTTAAAGAACAGCTACAACAGGCTTTATCTGCAGAACCTAAACTCATTGACCTTGGAAGGTGCAATGAAAAATATTTTATCAATGGAGTTGGAATTGGCTTTGAAGGTGAAGTGGCAAAAAGTCTGACAGGCAAAAATAAAAAAGCTGGTAAGGCTTCATTTATGGCGATGATACTGAAAAAAATATTTTCGTATCGTTCAGGAAATTATCGGGTAATAGCAGATAATAAAACATTTGCTGAAAAAAAGTATTTTATTATTGATATCAGTAATGGAAGCAGGGCGGGTGGCGGTTTTCATATTGCACCACAGGCAAAAGCCGATGACGGATTATTTGATTTGGTATTGATTGATGCACTTCGCCCCTTAATTCGGTTAAGATGGCTTCCGGTTATGGAGAAAGGACGCCACTTGAACCTTTCGTTTGTTACTCATTTTAAAGCAAAGCAAATAACCATAGAAAGTAAAGAGAGTATTTTATTTCACCTTGATGGAGAATACTACGAAGCTGCAAAACTTACTATTGATATAATGCCCGGGAAACTTGCCTTCCGCTATTAGTTTTTAAAAATTCAATGCGGTTGTTTAAATGATATGTCAAGCAACATCATGTCCTGTAGATGCAGCCCATAACATAAACCATTCCTCCCTTTCAAGTTGTAAACCAGAATTAGCAATAGCTGACTTAAGGCGTTCAATTTTTGATGTACCTAAAACAGGAATAATACCTGCAGGGTGGGTAGTAAGAAAGGCCAGCAGGATGTTGTCAATGCCAGCACTATATTTTTTATCTAAACGTTGCGCTACAGCCAGAATTCTTTTGCTTTTTTGGTCTGGTATTGCTGAAAATATGCTGCCGCCACCAAGAGGACCCCAGGCCATCGGAATTATTTTATGCTTAATGCACTGGTCCAGTTGTCCATTATGAAATGACTCAAGATGTGAGACAGAAATTTCGATTTGGTTTACTTCAACCGGGAAATAATTATTTATAAGAGTTACCTGCGAAGGCGTAAAATTTGATACGCCAAAATGCAATACTTTTCCCTGTTGTTTCAATTTTGTGAAGGCCTCAGCAATTTCTATTGGGTTCATTAATGGATCGGGACGATGTAAAAGAAATACATCTATATAATCTGTATGCAGGTTCTCCAGTGATTGTTCTGCACTTTGAATAATATAGTTTGAGCTGGTATCGTATGATTTTATTTTATAAGCTGGCCGGTTGGCAGAAAGCATTTTAATTCCACACTTTGTAATCAAATGAATTTTTGATCTTAAAGCCGAATTATTTTTCAATGCATCACCAAATTCTTTTTCAGTTGTATAGTCACCATATATATCAGCATGATCAAAGCTGTTAATATTGTTTTCTGCACAGAATTCTATTGCCAATAAATAATCAGAAGTAGAAAAACAGGAACCCCATTTCCCCCATTTCATACAGCCGGCTATTACAGAAGACAACGCTATTTCATTTTTCATAAAAAGTGAAAATAAAAAAAGTCCGGCTCTTGCGAACCGAACTTATTAAAGCTTCGTTGAATATCGTTATTGATTAATAATCGTTATTGTATCCGCCGCTACCACCACGGTCACGGTTGTAACCGCCGCCGCCACCGCCGCTTTTACCTTTGTAGCCGCCGCCACCGCCGCCGCCTTTGTAGCCACCGCCGCCACCGCCGCTGTAGCCACCACCGCCGCCGCCAAAGCTTCTTTTCTTGAAGCCGCCACCACCACCAGCTCCACCGCCTTCAGGCTTAGGACGACTTTCGTTAACTACAATGCCACGACCGTCAACTTCAGAACCATTTAAAGCTGCGATTGCTGCTTGTGCTTGTTCATCGTTTGCCATTTCTACAAAACCAAAGCCTTTGCTACGGTTAGTAAATTTGTCTGTAACAATTTTTGCTGATACTACTTCGCCATGTGCTGCGAAAAGGTTTGAAAGATCCTGGTCTTTCAGGTTCCAACTAAGGTTTCCTACGTAAATGTTCATTTTGAGAGTTTTTAAAAAAATAAAAGTGTCAACAGTAAACAGCACCCATCGAACATATACGGTTTTTCGAAACGTTCAGGACTTGTGAAACTGAAAGAGCACCAAATGCATTACAAAATAACGGTTTTTTTCCCCACATATTGACAAATTTTTATAGAGGAGATTAAATGGGACTGTTATTTTTAGATAATATATTGATTTGTAGTCAGTAAATTATAATTTTTGAAGCAATTTCCTTCCAGGGGCTATGCCAAAGTAAGAGGTTATCACCATTTTGTAACTTCTTTTTATAAGCATAAAAAAAG
The DNA here is from genome assembly GCA_964641575.1 of uncultured Chitinophaga sp. GTDB lineage: Bacteria > Bacteroidota > Bacteroidia > Chitinophagales > Chitinophagaceae > JJ008. The sequence continues at coordinate 14,614 of CAZXMP010000102.1, forward strand.
TCACTTCGCAAGAAGTGACTTTTTCATTTAGTTTATTGACGTTTTATTCAGCTACAACTTCAAATTCAACTTCAGTGCTTTTGCCATTACCAAAATCAATAGTGGCTTTGTAAGTACCGAGTTCTTTTACTTCATCAGGCAGAGTGATCTTTTTACGATCGATCTCATATCCTTTTTGCTCACGGATGGCACGGCTGATCTGAAGAGAAGTAACGCTACCGAAAATTTTACCGCTTGTTCCTGTTTTAGCACCCAGTTTAAGTGGTGCTTCATTCAGTTTAGCAATAACACTATTTATTTCAGCCAACATTTTATCTTCTTTCTTCTTCACCTGCTTCATTCTCTCTTCTAACTGCTTCTTGTTGCTCAAGCTGTTTTCAACAGCCAGC
>CAZXMP010000103.1:0-14641 GCA_964641575.1 uncultured Chitinophaga sp.
TGTGGTAAATAATCTCTGGTTGTACTATTACCCGGACCAACACCAAACATTCCGCCTTTTGCTATGGCAATCTTTGCCTGGTTTACCTGGTAGGCACCTTCGTCGATGTCTTTGCTACCATAAATAAAACTTTCCATTCTTCCTATCCAGGTATCTACTCTTCCAAATAATGTAGAAGAAGATTTTTTTGCTGCAACTACAGTATCCTCATTTTTTTCTTTTCCATGGCGAATAACAGCAGCCGAAATCAGAAATACAATTGGTATTAATGCAACGCCAATTGTCATTAATAAATGCTTGGTACTTACACGACCTATAAACATCAGCAACAAACAGCTTGCACCAAGCAGCAAAGCAGTAGAAAGATTTGCTGGTGCAATTAATGCACAAGTAATTGCTACAGGTGCGATGATGGGAAGAAACCCCTGCTTAAAACTCTTTATTACATCCTGTTTTTTACTGATAAGTCTTGCGAGATACATGAACAAAGCCAACCGTGCAAAATCAGAAGTTTGCATCGTCATATTAATTATCGGGAGACGGATCCAACGACTACCTTCATTCATTTTTACCCCAAAGAATAGTGTATAAAATAACAACGGCAATGAAATAAGAAATGCAATCTGTGCCGCCTTCGAATAAAAAGTATAATTAACCAGGTGAGCAAAATAAATTACCATGATACCCGCCAGGATAAATGCTACTTGTTTAAAAAGATAGATCTCTGTGTTGCCTTTGTAATTTTTATAGGCCAAGGAACCGGTAGCACTATACACCGCCAATAATGAAACCAACGTCAACAATATCACCAACGCCCAAATAACCTTATCCCCTTTCGTTTTACTGAGAAGATTATTCGTATTGAACGTATTCCTGAATTCGTTTAGTCGTATGTCTCTTGTTGCGTCCATTACTTATTATAATTCTTTCACTGCTTGTTTAAACTGGTTGCCCCTGTCTTCATAGTTTTTAAATAAATCAAAACTTGCACAGGCGGGGCTAAGCAATACCACATCACCTTTATCAGCAAAATGAAAAGCTGCATGCACCGCTTCTGCAGCCGTTGATGTATTTACAATAGTGCTCACCGTATTTCCAAATGCCTCATGAATTTTTCTGTTGTCAGTTCCAAGGCAGATAATTGCTTTTACTTTTTCTTTAACCAGTTCGTCGATCAAAGAATAATCATTCCCTTTATCTACTCCGCCCAAGATCAACACGGTTTGTTTGGTCATGCTTTCTAATGCATACCAGGTAGAGTTTACATTAGTGGCTTTGCTATCATTAATAAACTCCACTCCTCTAACTGTTGCTACATGCTCCATGCGGTGTTCAAGATTTTGAAAGTCCTGTACCGCATCCCGGATCTTTTCTTTCCGGATATCCAATGTTGTTGCGGCTACGCAAGCTGCCATCGTGTTGTATTGATTATGCTTTCCTTTGAGAGCAAAATCAAATACACTCATCGTGGTAAAATCTTGTCCTGTTCTTACGTACATGTCCCCGTCTTTAATAAATGCTCCGTTTGGAAGTTCTCTTTTCATACTTATTGGCAGTTGGTTAGATTGAATATTGAACTGGTTTAAATATTTAATTGTTATCTCATCATCAGCACAGTAGATAAAATGATCTTCCGGTTGCTGATTCATTGTTATTCGAAATTTGCTTTTTATATAATTTTCAAACTTGTAATCGTAACGGTCAAGGTGGTCTTCAGTAATATTGGTTAGTATAGCTATGTCCGGCCTAAATGTTTTTATATCATCCAATTGAAAACTGCTTATCTCTACTACATACAATGGTTTCGGATCTTCTGCTACTCGTTTTGCAAATGAATCGCCGATATTTCCAACCAATGCACAATCAAGACCACCACTTTTACAGATATGATAGGTCAGTGCAGTGGTAGTTGTTTTACCATTGCTACCCGTGATTGCAATTATCTTGCTGTCACCTTTAAAGCGGTAAGCCAACTCTATCTCACTGATCACATCAATATCTTTTGCCCTTATCTTTTTCACTATCTCACTCTTCTCCGCTATGCCGGGGCTTTTCATCACTTCATCGGCATTCAAGATTTTTGACTCCGTATGCCGGCCTTCCTCAAAATCAATTCCTGCATTTTGCAATTCGTTACGATACTCGTTTTTCAAAGAACCTCCATCGGAAAGGAATACATCATACCCTTGCTGCTTTGCCAGTAGTGCGGAACCCACACCACTTTCGCCTCCTCCCAATATGACAAACCTTTTTCCCATGGTCAATAATCCGTGTACGGAACACGGTTCTTCATAAGCATTGGACTTTCAATACAACTGCACCACAATTTGATTGATCAGAACGTTAGTCTTCTAGGGGATAATGGATGGGTTTTTCAGTAATATATTTCTCAAAAGCAATTAGTCTTATCTCAACTTCAACGTCACAATACTCAATACCACCAACAACACTGTCACAATCCAAAACCTGTTCACAATCTTTACTTCATGGTAACCTTTAACCTGGTAATGATGATGAAGTGGTGCTTTTAAAAAAGCTCTCTTCCCCACACCAAATTTTCTTTTCGTGTATTTGAAGTATCCTACCTGTATCATCACACTTGCTGTTTCAACAAAGAATACTCCGCAAAAAATGGGTATCAATAATTCTTTATGTACGATGATGGCCAATGCTGCAATGATTCCTCCCAATGTCAAACTACCTGTATCTCCCATAAAAATTTGGGCCGGATAAGAGTTGTACCACAAGAATCCAATACAGGCCCCAATCATCGCTGCAATAAAAATAGATAGCTCTCCCAAATCAGGTATATACATGATGTTGAGATAATCCGCAAAGACCAGGTTACCACTTGCATAAGCGAATATGCCCAGCAGCACTCCTATTATGGCTGATGTTCCGGTAGCTAATCCATCCAATCCATCTGTAAGATTGGAACCATTAGATACAGCTGTGATAATAAAAATCACAACCAATATGTAAAGAACCCATGTATAATCTCTCCACGAAGCCGGTAATAGTTTTGAGTAATTAAACTCATGATTTTTTACAAAAGGAATTGTTGTTACTGTTGCCGTATTCGCTTCCACAAAATATTTTGTACTTCCATTAACCTGCTTTTCTATAACAATAGTTTTGGGATCACTTGGGGGTACTGTTCCAACATACTCTCTCCATATTCTTACTTCACTATTGAAATAAAGTGTAGCACCGACTGTAATTCCTAATCCAACCTGTCCTAAAATTTTAAACCATCCTGCTAAACCATCTTTTCCACTCTTGGAATATTTCTCTCCTTTCTGTTCTGCCTCTCTTTTTCCCTTCAGTTTTAAATAATCATCAATAAAACCGATGATACCTAACCATACCGTACTCACCAACATTAACTGCACATATACTTTTGTCAGATCAGCCAGCAACAGGGTTGGTATGATGATGGCGAGAATAATAATGATACCGCCCATCGTTGGTGTACCTTTTTTACTCTCCTGCCCTGCTAATCCTTCTTCCCGTATACTTTCACCTATCTGCTTTTTCTGTAAGAACTTAATTAGCTTTTTACCATAGAATGTGGTGATAAAAAGCGACAACAACACTGCTATCAATACACGGAAAGTGATGAATTCAAAGAGACGATGCCCCGGGAACTTTATTCCTTCACTATTAAGCCAATCAAATAAGTGATATAGCATTCCTCGTTTGTTGTTTCTGGTTTTGTATTCTTATTCCTTAGGTCTTGTTACTTGTGTCTTTTTCTATTTATCTAAGAGTTCGAACATTTCTTTCACTTCCTCCTTATCATCAAAGTGATTCCTCACTCCTTTTATTTCCTGGTATTTTTCATGTCCCTTTCCTGCAATCAATACTATATCTTCAGAATTCGCCAAACTGATTGCCGTCTTAATCGCTTCTTTTCTGTCTACAATCGAGATATATTTTTTTCTATGCGACACCGCCAAACCCTCTTCCATATCTTTTATGATCTGTGCCGGATCTTCGCTTCTTGGATTGTCGCTGGTAAAAATCACTTTGTCACTGTGTTCACATGCTGCTTCTGCCATCACTGGTCTTTTTGTTCTGTCCCTGTCTCCACCGCAACCAACAACAGTTATCACTTGCTCAAATCCCTTTTTCAATTTTTTTATTGTTGCCAGCACATTTAATAAAGCATCCGGTGTATGTGCATAATCAACAATCGCAATCACTTTTTCTTTTGGCGAAACGATATAATCAAATCTTCCTTCTGCACCTGTTAACACACTTAATGCGGTTAACACTTCTTGCTTATCTTCTCCCAAACAAACCGCTGCACCATACACTGCTAAAAGATTATAGGCATTGAACTCACCGATCAACCTGAAATGAACTTCTATATCATTCACCGTCATCATCAAGCCACTCAGACTGTTGTCTAAAATCTTTCCTTTGAACTCCGCCACTGTTTTCAAACTGTAGTAATACTTTTTTGCATTCGTATTCTGCAGCATCACAGTCCCTCTTTTATCGTCTGCATTGCTGATGGCAAATGCTGATGAGGACAATGAATCAAAGAAGGCTTTCTTTACCCGGATGTATTCATCAAACGTTTGATGATAGTCCAGGTGATCATGTGTGATGTTGCTGAAAATTCCTCCTGCATACTGTAAACCCGTTACCCGGTGCTGATGAATTGCATGTGAACTTGTTTCCATGAACACATGTGTGCATCCTTCATTCACCATCTGGCTTAACAACTGGTTAAGACTAATGGCATCCGGTGTGGTATGCGTGGCAGGCACTACTTTATCGCCGATCTGATTTTCGACAGTGCTTAACAATCCACATTTATATCCCAATCTTGTAAAGAGCTTATATAGTAATGTCGCTATCGTTGTCTTTCCATTCGTCCCCGTCACCCCCACCAGTTTTATTTTCTCTGATGGTTTGTCGTAAAAATTATTCGCCATGAAAGCCGCAGCACCTGCACTATTCTCTACTTCTATGTAAACAACAGCGTCTCTTCTGGCTTCAGGCATTGCTTCAACTACTACTACTGTTGCTCCATTTTCAATTGCTTTGTCAATGAACTGGTGACCGTCTGCCGCTGCTCCTTTTACTGCTACAAATACACTTCCCGGCTTTATCTTTCTCGAATCGATTTGTATGTCATTTACTTCAACTGATGTACTTCCCACCACGGACCTGATCCCTACTTTATATAATACATCTTGCAATAACACGATAACAACAAACTTTAAACTTCAAACTATAAACCCTCTTAACTTAATTCAAGTATCACCGTAATGCCTTTTGCCAAAGCTGTTCCTGGGGCAACAGATTGCATCGCCACTTTTCCTCTTCCTTTTATTGAAACTTTCAATCCCATATTCTCTAAGAGGTAAACTGCGTCTTTCAATCCCATACCTCTTACATTAGGCATTACTTGCTTTCGTATGGTTGCCTGCTTCATCACTGGTTGATAATTGGCTGCATATACACTTGTCCAATTACTATGAGATGATGAATCTTTGTAAGACATATTCATTGTCTTAAATACATTCTTTATATCTTTTGTATAACCTGAATAGAAAAACTTCGCACTATCTTTTGCTGCAGCATATAAGGATGCATTCTTATTATCTACATACATTGCATATAACTTGGTAGCAATTTCTTTGAACACAGGCGCAGCTAATGTGCCGCCATAATGTGACGCAGCATGTGGTTTTGTACGAATAACAACTATACAAGTGTATTGTGGTTTATCCGCTGGAAAATATCCAACGAATGTTGCCTGATAAACGCCATGAGCATACTTAATTGCGCCATCCGATACATGTGCAGTTCCTGTTTTACCTGCAACAGCAAAGGGTAATCCTGCCAAAGCTTTTCTTGCAGTTCCTTCCGTTACAACTGCCCGCATGGCATCTTGTGCATTCTTGATTACTGCAGGCTTACAAATATTTTCATCCATTACTGTTGGCAAAAACTCCTTTGTAACAACACCATTGCTTTGTATCCCGTTCACCAAATAAGGCTTCATCATCTTACCATTATTTGCCACTGCATTGTATAATGCAAGTGTATGCAAAGGACTAACCTGTACCGCATAACCAAAACTCATCCACAACATATTTCCCAAACCAGCTTCTCCTTTTGCAGTTGATAACGGCGCCATGGTTGGTTTAGGCACATTCATTAAATCAACCGGTGATCTTGAGTCTAAATGGAATTTCTTGAAATAGTTTTTGATCTCCGAAGGATTATTGCCAAATGCTTTGAAAGCCAATTTGCTCATACCCACATTGGAACTATGCGCAAAACAATCTTTTACTGATAATTCAACTGCACTATGTCTTTCGGCATCCACAACAACTTTGCCCGGCGCCACTTCCAATCTTCCTGCACCACCTACATATACTTTTTCATCAATAGTGCTGCTGCCTTTATCTAATACAGCTAACAATGTTGCCAACTTGATAGTAGAACCCGGCTCTGTAACCCGCAACGCATAATTATCATCCTCCCAATAAGTACCATCGCTGCGACGACCCAAATTGGCCATTGCTTTTATCTTCCCTGTACTTGTTTCCATTACAATCGCAGTTCCGTAAGGGCCTTCACATTGCTGCATCATTCTTAATAATGCCGTTTCTGTGATATCCTGGATATTTACATCGATCGTAGTATAAATGTCTTTGCCGTTTACCGGATCTGTTTGCGAACCTTCTACCGGAATGGCAGTTCCACCAGCTATATATCGTACCAGCCGCTGTCCATCATGACCGCTCAACACCGTATCATAACTTCTTTCTAAACCAACATTTTGCTTTTTAGCGGCGTTATTAGCATCTTTAAATTCTCTCGATAAACCAATTGTTCTGTTCGCTAATAAACCAAACGGCGTTTCTCTTTTGCTATTCACTTCTACAATTACACCGCTTTTATTTCTTCCTTGTCTTACCAATGGAAATTCACGGAAAACTTTATACGTTTCGAAATTCAATTTCTTTTTTAAAGGGTAGTAACGTTGGTTTTTATTGAAAGCCGTTTTCAGATCTTTTTTATACTGAGCAGCCGTTTTGTCCTTAAAGAAATCAGCCATTGCAATGGCGAAGGAGTCAACATTTTCATGAAAACGTTTTCCTTTTTTCTCTGTTAATCCATCCGCATTAAAATCAATGTAGATATCGAAAGTGGGAATGGAAGTACTGAGCATTAGTCCATCTTCGCTGTAGATCGTTCCTCTTTCCGCATCAAGAGAAACAAAACGCTGATGCAAACTGTCGCTCATGTTGCGCCAGTGATTACCCTGGAATTTTTGAATGTAGAAAGCTCTGCCGAGGACAAGGAAGCTAAGCACCACGATGCCTACAAAACTGAGGTACACCCTCCATAATATGTCACGTTTAACGTCCACTGTCCGCTGTAAACCTCCGGATTTAGTCCGTTGGTTTGATTTAGTTGTTGTTAGTTGTATTCTTTTAAGTCAATTGCCGAAGCAACTTTCTTCCGTCCTTTTTTTATTTTGTCATCGTCCATCTCTGTTCTCATCTTCGTTGCGTCGCACTATTCATCGTTCTGTTCGCTACTCATCAAACCCACCCCAATTTCCTTACGCACATATATTCTTTTAATTCACCCCTCCGGGGAGGGTAAGTTTCCTTAATTCTGATTTGTTGTCAACGTATCTCTCAACACCACCGGTGATTGCACCAATTCTTTTAAGCCCAGCGGTTCTACCGCTTTCACCAATTCACTTTGCTTGCTCTGGTACATTACTTTACTTTTAACAGCGATGTACTCATACTTCAATTCTTTTACTTCTTTGGCAGTGCGATTAATTTTACGGATCGTATTATCTGCATAATGCCCGTTAAATATGTACACCACTGCCAGTAATGCGAGGAACAAAAAGAACGGCACCTGTTTTACGATAGACTGATAATTCAGCCATCGCTTCCAGTTGACCTGCGAAGCAGGTGGCTCTGGTTTAAGGTCCTGTTCTCTTTGTGTTTCTTGTTCCTGCATAAAATGAGTTGTTAGCTCGTAGGTTCTGGTTTTTCATTTCTCCCATATTGACAGGAGGGTTGATTTCAAAGGATATAGATTTTCCAAAAATCTTTGCACCTTTATATATGTAACTGTTCTGTATTTGCTTTTAGCTATTCGCTTCTTGCTGTTCGCCTTCCTAACTCTAAACTCTAAACTTTCTCCGCTACTCTCAACTTCGAACTTCTCGACCTTGAATTTTGTTTCATCTCTTTATCCGTTGGTACGATGGGTTTTTTTGTTATGATCTTCAATTCACTTACTGATTCCGTATTGATAAAAGGATTCTCATCCGGCTCATCAAATGAACCACGGCGGAAAAAATTCTTCACCAGTCTGTCCTCGAGGGAATGAAATGTAATGATGGCCACTCTGCCTCCGGGCTTTAACAAGGATGGGATCTGTTCCAGCATTTCTTTCAATGCACCTAATTCATCGTTCACTTCTATTCTTAATGCCTGGAAAACCTGGGCGAAGTACTTATTGGGATTTCCTTTCACTATTTCCCGGAGTGCATTTTTAAAACCATCAATGGTTTTGAGTGAGGATGTGCTGCGAACATCAACAATTTTTTTAGCCAGCGTTTTGGAGTTGGTTACTTCACCATACTGTTCAAATAATTTGTGCAATTGTTGTTCAGTATAAGTGTTCACCACATCAAAAGCAGTCAATGTTTGGCGTTGGTCCATCCGCATGTCCAGATCAGCATTGTAGCGAATAGAAAATCCTCTGTCTGCTTCATTAAACTGGTGGCTACTTACGCCAAGGTCGGCCATGATGCCATCAACCGCTGAAATATTATGCAGTCGAAGAAACCGTTGCAGGTGACGAAAGTTTTGCGGAATAAAAATGATCCGCTCATCATCCGGCAGGTTTTTTCTTGCATCATCATCCTGGTCAAAAGCGATCAGTTTGCCCTTTGCACTTAATTTTTCTAAAATGGCTTTTGAATGTCCGCCACCGCCAAAAGTGCAATCAACGTAAATACCATTGGGCTGAATGTTTAGGGCATCAATTGTTTCTGCAAGCAATACTGGTATGTGATACTCTTGCTCCACAATTAATAATTAATCATTCTTCCCGCCTCCTCCAAGCACTTGGTTACCCAAATCACTTAATGCATCCGAAGAAATTGAATCAAAGAACTGTTTGTACTTATTACTATCCCAGATTTCTAATTTGTCTCCAGTTGCCATCAACACAATATCTTTTGTCAAGTCTGCATAAACCTTCAGGCTCGGCGGCAACAATATCCGGCCTGCGGTGTCCGGCTCTACATAAGTAGCACCGTTCAAAAAAGCCCTTCTGAATTCCCGTTGTTTCGGGTCGAGTTCGTTCAGGCCATTAATTTTTGCAAAGAGCGGCTCCCAGGTCCTCATCGGGTAGAGAGCTAAACATTTTTCAAACCCCCTGTTAATAACATAGCGACCCGTTTCCTCTTCCGGCAATTGCTTTTTGAACCCCGCCGGGAGGAGGAACCGCCCCTTGGCGTCCAAAGTAGCCTCGAATTCTCCGAGAAATCCTGTCATTATCAGTTGATTGAATCAATTTGTAATTAATTGACACAAAATAACACTTTTTCCCACTTAACTACCAAATTTTTCCTATTTTCTTTTATCCCCACCCATTTTTGCTCCGAAAAGCAATGCTGTAAAGGCTTTGAGAGAATGTTAGGCGTTTTGAAACTTTTTTGTGCTGTATAGGTTGTGAATTGCGGTGGACAAGCTGTGAATAGAATAAGTACGATGCTGGAAATTTGAAGTACGATGAGAGACCGTAATTACATGAATTCTTATTTTTTACCAATGAGAAGTGAAAAATATTCAGGACCACAGTTATAATAAACGATAGTATTTTCGCCCCTTATCAAATACAACAGTTGGTTGTATCATGACAGACCCAAGAAGTATATCCATCCACGACTACACTTACTCTCTTCCTGAAGAAAGAATTGCCAAATACCCATTAGCAGAAAGAGATGCTTCCAAATTGCTTATATACAAAGAAGGAAAAATCGAAGAAACTTTTTACAAAAACATTGCAGAATATATTCCTGAAAACTCATTGTTAGTTTTCAATAATACCAAAGTTGTTGAGGCAAGATTATTATTTCAAAAATCAACGGGTGGAGTAATTGAAATATTTTGCCTGGAGCCACATGAGCAATATCCCGATATTACAACGGCCATGCTGCAAAAAGAAAAAGTATTGTGGCAATGTTTGGTTGGTGGTGTTTCTAAATGGAAAGCCGGGAAAATACTGGAAAAAAAAATTCAACTCGGTGAACAAGAGATTATCTTATTCGCTAGATATGTTGAAAAAAGAAACGACTCATTCATTATAGAGTTATCATGGACACCTGCTTCACTCAGTTTTGCAGAAGTATTACATTATGTTGGTGCTATTCCATTACCTCCATACATTAAAAGGGCTGTTGAAGAATCGGACCATGAACGATACCAAACAGTATATGCCCATTTTGATGGCTCGGTCGCTGCCCCAACCGCCGGTTTACATTTTACAGACAATATTTTTAATCAACTCAAGGAAAAAAATATTCAAACTGATTTTGTCACACTTCATGTGGGGGCAGGCACTTTTAAACCTGTGAAGAGTGAAACAATGCTAGAACATGAGATGCATGCTGAGTGGATCGATGTTTCAAAAAAAACGATTGAAAACATTCTGAGTAATTTTGATAGTAATATCATTGCAGTCGGCACTACTTCGCTGCGTACGTTAGAGAGCTTGTATTGGATCGGAGTAAAACAGTCGGGAGTCGGGAGTCAGGAGTCGGGAGCGGACTCCGTGAGTTCATTGAATCTTACACAATGGGAAGCTTATGATTTGAATGAAAAAAATATTGCCGTAAAAGATTCGCTAAGATCCCTGTTGAATTGGATGAATGAAAATAAAATGGAACGATTGGTTGCAAAAACACAAATACTAATTGCACCGGGCTATGAATTCAAAATCGCAGATGGTTTGATTACTAATTTCCATCAACCGCAATCCACGTTACTTTTATTAGTTGCTGCCCTAATCAGCGACGACTGGAGAAAAGTGTATGCCTATGCTATGCAAAACGATTTTCGTTTTCTTAGTTATGGAGATGGAAGTCTGCTGTGGAGAAAACAACATCTCAAACTTCAGTAAATTATTAATTTCTCTTCAACGGCAAGTCAACTGTAAAAATACTTCCCTTACCCAATGTACTTTCTGCTTTAATATCACCATCATGGGCTTCAACCATTGTTTTTACATAGCTTAACCCAAGGCCAAAGCCTTTTACATTATGTACATTACCCGTATGGGCCCGATAGAATTTTTCAAATATTCGTTTTACTGTGTCTTTATTCATTCCGATACCATTGTCCTCAATTCGTATCGTAAAATGTTTGGTATTTGATTGCGTTGAAAGCTTAATAAGCGGAGGAATATTTTCTTTGGCATACTTCACTGCATTATCTACCAGGTTATTTACAAGGTTTGAAAAATGTACTTCGTCGGCATTGATCAAATCATTTTGTGCATTTAACTCCAATTCAACCTTTCCTTTTTTATCTTCTAACTGCAATACAAAATTATCCACCACATCCTGTATCACATCATGCACATGCAGTGGTTTCAAGTTTAAATCCACCTCTTGTTTTTCTAATTGCGATGCCCGCAAAATAGTTTCTACCTGCCGGTTCATCCGTTGGTTTTCTTCCTTAATAATGTCGCTGAAATAACACATTTTCTGCCGGTCCTGTATCACTTTTTCATTTCGCATAGCATCTACCGCCAGCGAAATAGTAGCAATAGGTGTTTTAAATTCATGCGTCATATTATTGATGAAGTCATTTTTTATTTCTCCCATTTTCTTTTGCCGAAGCATGGTACGAACAGTAAGATAAAACGCTGCAAGAATGATCAGTGTAAATAAAACAGATAGAATAATTCTGCCCTGAAGTGATTGGTACACTAAATTCTTTATTACGGGTACTACCACTACTAATATTTCGTTTACTGATAAATTTTCCCCCGGCGATCCGCTGGGAGGGTCTAGCCTTACAACCAGAGACATGTAGTTTGCTGTATCCTGATAAAAATTAGCAAAGCCGTTGGATTGCTTTTCGAAATAGTTTTCTCCGTAGCGGCCAATAGTAGCTACACCAAATTCAAATGGTACATCTTTCAAATCGTTATTTAAAAAAGCCTTTTGAACTTTTACCCGGATTTGTTCCTGGTCATACTTGCGACCAACTGTTACGGGTTTAAAAATATCCAGGCTAAATCCTTCAGGGGCTAAATTTAATTTATTGGCTCCGGTACTGGGAGCATAAATACCAATTTGCTGTACTAAATCTTCGCCGGCACTTTCAGCAGCTTTCATTATCCGTTGCTTGATTTGTTCTTCCCTCAACGAGATCATACTCTTAATCCATGAAACCTGGATGACAATAATACTGATAAGAGAAAGACTTATCAGCACAGTAATAATGGTAAAAGTTCTCTTCACTAACTATAAATAATTGTTCCGTAAGATAAAAGGTTTTCGAAACATCCCCAATCGGGATAAAAAAAAATTCCTTTGCAAAAATACAGTTCCCAGCCGGGCTACTATCCCCTCAAGCGGGTATTAACGACTATTTTAACTGGCTTTTAGAATAAAACTAACATAACAGCCTACATTAGTCATTCCTTCTCCCGTTTTTTTGCAACCGAACGCCTTTCTTTTTGAAACTGCTATTCAACACAGTTTTTCCATAATAAATTTTCAGCTTAAATTGGAGTATGATTGAACCAGCATCCGGCATATTATTAATTGCTGACCCATTTTTGAAAGACCCTAACTTTCTTCGTACCGTTGTTTTTTTATGTGAGCATAATGCAGAAGGAAGCTTTGGTTATGTATTAAATCGTCAATATCAAAATACACTGGACCAGTTTTTACCCGGCATGGAGGAGCATAAACTGCCTGTATATTATGGAGGCCCTGTACAACAAGATTCTATTCATTTCCTGCATCAATACCCCAACGAAATACCCGGCGGACAGGAAGTAATGAAAGGGACGTATTGGGGTGGAGATTTTGATGCATTGGTGGATGTTATTAAAAGTCCTTCCTTTAATATTGATAAGGTTCGTTTATTTATCGGTTACTCCGGTTGGGAAGCCGGACAATTAGAAGAAGAGATCACCGAAAAAACCTGGTTGACAGTGAAAGCCAACAACAAAATTATATTTCAGAAAAATTATGAAACGATCTGGAAAGATTCACTCAAATTAATGGGTGGTGATTATGAAATGATGGCAAATTTTCCTACTGATCCGCAGTTAAACTAAAACTTCTTCTATGAAACGTACATTAATTATTTTCCTTTTTTCATTTTCTATCTTCGGATCGTATCAATGTAGTACTTTAAAAAGTCTGGGGCTTATACCTTCTGAACTGGAAATGGCCATGGGATTGAAAGATGCTTTATCACAAGGGCTGTTTAAAGGCTTCGATGCTTTTGCAAACCCCAATGGCAATCCATTAGTTCGTTTTGCATTTCCTGGTGAAGCGGAGAAAATTGAAAAAACTCTCCGGGATATTGGATTTGACAAAGTGATCAACCAGGTTACAGGGAAATTTACCAACGCCATGTCATCAGCAGTATCAGTTTCAAAACCCTTGTTTTTTGATGCTATAAAAAATATGAGTATTAAAGATGCCGCTAAAATATTAGTGACAGACAATACTCATGCGGCTACTGATTATTTTAAGCAAGAAATGAAACCGGGATTGATGACTGCTTTTCGTCCTATTGTTGACAGTACTATTAAAACTGAGGGAGCAGACAGAGAATGGAGTTCCATCACAAATGTTTATAATAAAATTCCTTTCATCAATAAGCCGCTTGAAAACAATCTTACTGACTTCATCTCTGCCAGGGTAATTGATTTGATGTTTGTGATGGTCGCCAATGAGGAAGAGCAAATTCGCACAAAATATGAATTGCGTAAAACAGATATGATGAAGAAAGTTTTTACGTATGCCGAACAGGAACTAAAGCGAAGAACATCTTCCCCTAAATAAAAACCCTTCCGAAAAATCGAAAGGGTTATAATTTGTTTTCACAATCCCGGATAAGGCTGGGTTTTCCAGGTTTCCTTATCTCTTATTCAACAGGTACTGCGCCTTCAACTAATACCGTTACTTTATTATTAAGCACTTCCACAAATCCACTTTGGATATCGAAGTTCACCACATTATTCTGCTTATCCTTCAACACTTTTACACGACCTGCTTTTAAAGCACTGATAAGCGGAGCATGTTTTTCCAACACTTCAAACGAACCACTAATGCCCGGCATTTGCACACCATACACTTCGCCGCTGTAGAGTTTTTTTTCTGGTGTAAGTATTTCTAAGTTCATAAATCAATTTGAAAATGTAACGATTTGAAAATTTGAACATGATTGGAAAATTTCAAGGAATTATTATTTACACGCCCCTGTACTTAAACCAGAACTAGTAAAAGCACAATGGAGAGAACCACAATATGAAAAATTATATCAATATTTAGTTGTTGATAAAAAATTTAAACAGGAAAGCGCATTAGTCTACTATCCTTTTTCGG
>CAZXMP010000104.1:0-5951 GCA_964641575.1 uncultured Chitinophaga sp.
TTTCATAAAAATTTGGTAATTAATCCTCAATCTCTATTTTTGCGTATTATTTGGACATTGTTTCTCAAATCTTAATCCTTAGTTATGGCAAGCAAAAAATTTTTATTATTGACAGGAATGTTCTGTCTCTTAGCGTCTTATGGTTTTTCTCAGCGAGTTGGGGCTAGTTACGACGTTAAAGATTCGTCTCTTGTTCCTGGCAAAAGAATGCCTCAGCATTCAGAATTCTTAAACGGAACTCAGAATTTTCCGGCAAAACCCCGTAATCAGTGGGAGATTGGTCTTAAGCTCGGAATGATGAATGTTAGTGGTGATATTCCTTCACAATTGGCATTTCCAAGTTTCGGAGCACATGTAAGAAAAGCATTTGGATATATCTTCTCCATGCGTTTGGAGTATATGTATGGAACAGCAAAGGGTAGAACTTTTAACCCGGCTAATAATTTCTGGAAAAATTCCGCTTGGACTACCAATTTAGGAAACCAAGGTTATTATGCACCTACCAGACAGCTTTCTGCAACTGGAGAATTGCTTTATAATAACGGCACAAGTTTCTCAAATACTTTTGAGCCAGTTTATTATAATTACAAAACAAAAGCTCACGACCTCTCTTTGCAAGGCGTTGTTACATTAAATAATATCCGTTTCCACAAATCTAAAACTGGATTTAACTTTTATGGATTTGCTGGCATCGGAGCAACTGTATATGACACTAAAGTAAATGCGTTGAATGATAATGGCAATAAATATGATTATTCTACTATCAGTGTAAATAGTGTTTATAAATCTCGTAAAGACACTTATAAAGAGTTAAAAGAATTACAAGATGATTCTTATGAAACTCCTGCTGAAAATCAGGGTGAGCGTCGTCCTAAATTATTCGGTAATACATTGAAACCTTCTGGTACTTTAGGGATTGGATTTGCTTTCAAACTTAGCAATAGAATCAATCTTGCAATTGAAGATCGTCACACTTTCATTAAAGATGATTTATTAGATGGTCAGCGTTGGCAGGAGCATGCTTGGGGAGATGCGGTTCTTACCCGTGACTTCGATTCTTATAACTATGCAAGCATTGGTTTAAATATTAATCTGGGTGCAAAATCTGTTGAGCCATTATGGTGGTTAAATCCATTGGATTATGCTTACAGCGAAATTCGCAATCCTCGTTTAATGCGTCTTCCAAAGCCAGTATTACCTGATAGCGATGGCGACGGAGTAACTGACCAATTCGACCAAGAGCAAACGCCTGCAGGTTGCCCTGTTGATAGCCATGGTGTAACAAAAGATACAGATGGTGACGGTGTACCTGATTGTAAGGATAAAGAATTGATTACTCCAACATATTGCCAACCGGTAGATGCTGATGGTGTAGGTAAATGCCCAGTTCCTTGCCCAAGTGAAGATTGTCCAGGTTGGGGCGGTAAGAAAGATGATTGTGCTACTTTACTAGGCGCATTACCAAGTGTATCTTTTGCTGCAAACAACAATAAATTGAGCGATGATGCTAAAGCTGTACTTTCTACAGTGGCTGCTAAATTGCGCAACAATCCAGGTTGTAATGTAGTGGTAATCGGATATTGCTCTTCTAATAAGAAAGAGCAGCAATTAAGCTGGGATCATGTTAACGCAGTTATCAACTACATGGTAGAGAAAGAAGGTTTAAGTGCTGACCGCTTTATCTTTAACTACGGCCAGGAAGGTGGCGACTGTAATACAGTTGATCTTCGTGCAGCTGCAGAAGGTGAAAACGGACCAGCTACTGTTGAGCCTCCTCATCCAAACCTGCGTAAGAAGAATTAATCAAATTTGATTACAATACTCAAGCCCTCCCCATCCGGGAGGGCTTTTTTTGCTCTTTTATGACAGTTCTTTTTATGAAGGCAATCCTGCTAATCATGTCTTTATCAAAATCTTAACTGCCATGTTTTGGCAACTTATCTTTTTTATGTAAGTTTTGTTAGTATCTGTTAACTTTGCACACCTTTATGAGATTTATTTGGATAATTATTGCGGGAATTATTTTAAGTAGTTGTGGTAGTGGGAAAAGCTTAAGCAAGCTGCTCAAAAACACCGATCCTGCCTATAAACTGAGAATGGCCGAACAGTATTTCGTTAAAAAGAAATACAGCAAGGCTCAGATAGTCTATGAAGACATTATGCCTTATTATAAAACAGGCAAAGAGTTTGAAGATATTTATTATAAATATGCTTACTGCGCTTATTACCAGGCAGATTATATGAATGCTGAAAACCTGTTCAAGAGTTTCTTGGAAATATTTCCGAATAGTACAAAGGCAGAAGAAGTGGATTATATGCGGGCCTATTCTTTCTATAAGCAATCTCCAAAACCTGAATTGGACCAAACCAATACGATTAAGGCAATGGGGATGATGCAGACTTTTATTAATACGCATCCCGGCTCCGCAAGGAATAAAGAGGCCAATGAGATAATTGATATCGCCAGGGCAAAGCTGGAAATTAAAGACTACCAGAGTGCAAAATTGTACTATGATATGGGTCAGTTCAGGGCTGCCGGAGTATCTTTTACAACACTATTAAATACTTATCCGGAATCTGTAAGAGGCGATGAGTATAAACTGATGATAATAAAATCGTATTTCCAGTATGCTGAGCTTAGTGTGGAAGAAAAAAAGATACAGCGTTTTGAGCAGGTTATAACTGAGTGTAATGAATTTACTGACCGTTTCCCGGATAGCAAATTGAAAAAAGAGGCTGACGAATTTTTAAATTTATCGCAAACCAATATTAAAAAATTAAATAATGAGCAAGTTAAGACGCCAGCTTAGTGCCGGCATTACTAATAGCATTGAAACCCGTAACTTGGATGAGATTAAAGGTAAAACTGGTAATCTCTATGAGTCTATTTCTATTGTTGGCAAAAGAGCTAACCAGATAAATATTTCCTTAAAAGAGGAATTGCATAATAAACTGGAAGAATTTGCAAGTCATACAGACAGCCTTGAAGAAATTCATGAGAACAAAGAGCAAATAGAAATTTCCCGTGCATACGAAAGAATGCCGAATCCTGCTTTATTAGCAACACAAGAGTTTTTGGATGAGAAGGTTTACTTCCGCAAAGGAGATGATGAATTGTTTAGTTAATTCATTTCAAGAAAGAAAACTGTAGTAGTTAAAAATATAATAGCGACCAGCGAAAACTGGTCGCTATTGCTTTTATACTGTATTTTTGAATAGCATGTTACAAGGTAAAAAAATAGTGTTGGGAATTACGGGCAGCATTGCTGCATATAAGTCTATTTATCTTGTGAGGTTGCTTGTAAAAGCCGGGGCCCAAGTAAAAGTAGTTATTACTCCATCGGCTAAAGATTTTGTATCTCCACTTACGTTAAGCACACTAAGCAAAAACCCTGTTCTTATTGACCTGTTTGAGGGAGAAAGCTGGACTAATCATGTAATGTTAGGTCGTTGGGCAGATTTGATGATTGT
Source organism: uncultured Chitinophaga sp. (assembly GCA_964641575.1). Classification (GTDB taxonomy): domain Bacteria; phylum Bacteroidota; class Bacteroidia; order Chitinophagales; family Chitinophagaceae; genus JJ008. The sequence goes on from CAZXMP010000104.1 coordinate 3,472, forward strand.
GGCGCCCCTTAGCTGTAATACACTGGCTAAAATGGCAAACGGACAATGTGATAATCTTTTGCTGGCCATTTACCTTTCGGCCACCTGCCCAGTTGTAGTAGCACCAGCCATGGATGAAGATATGTGGCACCATCCTGCTACCCGGTTGAATCTGGAAAAGCTGGAGTCGTTCGGAAATAAAATTATTCCCGTAGAAAAGGGAGACCTGGCAAGTGGTTTATTTGGCGATGGCAGAATGGCGGAGCCAGAAACTATTCAAACTTATATAACGGATAATTTTTTTTTGACCTCGCCTGAGAAAAGACCATTGCATGGTAAAAAAGCAATAGTAACAGCTGGGCCTACATACGAACATCTCGATCCTATTCGTTTTATCGGTAATCATTCATCAGGAAAAATGGGTGTTGCGATCGCAAAGGAATTAGAGCTCCGTGGTGCAGAAGTGATATTAATTATAGGCCCCACTCAATTGCCATTAACCGCTAATGGCATTATGTTAGTACAAGTAACAAGTGCTGAGGAAATGTACACAGCTTGTCAGAAAGTGTTTGCTGATACAGACATAGCAATAATGGCGGCAGCTGTGGCAGACTATGCTCCGGCAGACGTATCGAATGAGAAAATAAAAAAGAAAGATGATAAGCTGATAGTAGAATTAGTAAAAACAAAAGATATTCTAAAAAGTCTTGGAGAGGTAAAACGAGCAGAGCAGGTATTAATTGGCTTTGCTTTAGAGACAAGTAATGAAAAGAATTATGCAAAAGATAAACTGCAAAAGAAAAATGCAGATATGATTGTACTTAATTCATTAAATGATAGCGGAGCAGGGTTTGGACACGATACGAACAAGGTTACAATATTCGATAAGGGCGGAAAAGAATTTAATTTTGATACCAAATCAAAAGCAGCAGTAGCAAAAGATATTGTTGACACTATGATTAATCTTTATTATGCGTAAGAAAATTTCAATTATTGCAGTGTTTGTTTTTTCAACATTTGTTGTTGAAGCACAAGAGATACAGGCCCGGCTTACCGTAATGGCTGCTCAGGTAAGCACCACCGTTGACAAAAAAGTATTTCAAACTTTACAAACTGCACTCACCAATTTTGTAAATACCCGCAGATGGACAGCAGATGCTTTTAAAGCAAACGAAAAAATTAAATGTAATTTTTTACTGAACATAGAACAGGATAAAGGCAATAACGTCTATAAGGGCCGATTAACCGTGCAGGCTGCCAGGCCAATTTATAATACTAACTATGATTCGCCCATTATTAACTTTATTGATGACAATGTTGTGTTTCGTTATGTGGAGTTTCAGCCGGTGGAGTTTAACGAAAACCGTATACAGGGTAATGATCCTTTAGTAGCCAATATCACAGCGATATTAGCTTATTATATAAACCTGATTCTTGGATTTGATTACGACTCTTTTTCACAAAATAGCGGGAATGTTTATTTTCAAAAGGCATGGAATATAGTAAATAATGCACCCGAAAACGGAGAGATTGCTGGTTGGAAATCTTTTGAGAGTCTGCGTAACCGCTATTGGCTGGCAGAAAATTTAAACAGTAACCGGTTTGCTTTAATACACAATGCCCTGTATGCCTATTACCGGTCGGGCCTGGATGTTTTTTATGAGAACGAAGAGGCAGGCAGAACCGGAATTCTTAATTGCTTAAATTTTTTGAATACCATTAATGCCGAGAATCCCAATTCCATGATCATGCAATTCTTCTTTCAAGGAAAGAGTAATGAGTTGGTAAAGGTTTTTAGCAAAGCAAAAGCAGACCAAAAAGAAAGAGCCAGAGATATACTTACAAGAATAGATATTACTAATGCAGCAGCTTATAACAGAGAGTTGAAATGAGACAGTGGGTATATTTATTTTTCTTTTGTTTACTAATAATAATCTGTAAAAATAAGGCAGCCAATAAGGATGTATTACCTTCTTTCCAAATGCAGGAAGTTTTAAGCGATTTAATGAAGGCCGATCAGTTTGTTACCTATTTTGTTGCTCAAAGCGATACGGGAATAGATAAAGATGTTGAAAGCATTAAACTCTACCAGCAGATTTTTGATCTTCATGGTATTACCAAACTACAGTTCGAAGAAAGCCTTTTTTATTATCAAACACATCCGGATCTGCTAAAAGTAATAATGGACTCCATTAGTAAACAAGTTGTAAGGGAACCTGTTCAAACTACTCCTGCTATTGATACAACGTTGAAAAAAGACTCGGTTCAGATGGTTAAAGACTCCATTCCAATTTCCAGGGATTCATTAATTAATCGCCGAAAGAAAGCCTTCCAGAAGAATAACTAATCTAAATAGGCCTTGTTCAGGTGTACTTTCTTACTTTTAATGTTCAAATTGCCTGAATGAATAAAGTTATTACTACCGCAGAAAATGCCATCGCCGATATTCAGGATGGAGCAGTATTGATGCTCGGAGGTTTTGGTTTATGCGGTATTCCTGA
>CAZXMP010000104.1:5961-14552 GCA_964641575.1 uncultured Chitinophaga sp.
TAGTGCCTTGGTAAAAAAAGGAATAAAGAATCTTACTTGTATATCAAACAATGCAGGGGTAGATGATTTTGGCATTGGGTTGATGCTTCAGCAAAAGCAAGTAAAGAAAATGATTTCTTCTTATGTGGGAGAGAATGCCGAGTTTGAACGGCAGCTTCTTAGTGGCGAGTTAGAAGTAGAATTAATACCCCAGGGAACATTGGCTACAAGATGTATGGCGGCCGGTTATGGAATGCCGGCAATTTTTACTCCGGCAGGTGTAGGAACAGAAGTAGCCGCAGGCAAAGAAACACGGCAGTTTAATGGAAAGGAATATTTGCTGGAGCTTGCATTTGATGCAGATTTCGCCATAGTAAAAGCATGGAAAGGTGATACAGACGGCAACCTTATTTACAAGGCAACCGCAAGAAATTTTAATCCGTTGATGGCAATGGCTGGTAAAATAACTATTGCCGAAGTAGAGGAACTTGTTCCTGCCGGGCAACTTGATCCAAACGCTATTCATACTCCCGGTATTTATGTGCACCGCATTTTTCAGGGAGCCAAGTATGAAAAGAGAATAGAGCAACGAACAACAAAAAAGTTAAGCCTTTAATTGATACAACAATGGCATTAAGCAAAGAGCAAATAGCGCAACGTATAGCCCGGGAATTAAAGGATGGGTATTATGTGAACCTGGGAATTGGTATTCCTACCTTGGTGGCCAACTATATTCCCGCAGGTGTTAATGTGGTGTTGCAAAGTGAGAATGGATTGCTGGGTATGGGACCATTTCCGGTAGAAGGTGACGAAGATGCTGATCTTATTAATGCCGGTAAGCAAACCATAACAACCGTTGCAGGTTCTGCTTTTTTTGATTCGGCCATGAGTTTTGGAATGATAAGAGCTGGCAAAGTTGATCTAACTGTACTCGGTGCAATGGAAGTAAGCGAAACCGGGGATATAGCTAATTGGAAAATTCCCGGCAAAATGGTTAAGGGAATGGGTGGAGCAATGGATTTAGTAGCCAGTGCCAAAAACATTATCGTTGCCATGATGCACAGCAATCCTAAAGGTGAATCAAAGTTGCTGCCCGCATGTACTTTGCCGCTTACAGGAGTAAGATGCGTAAAGAAGATTGTAAGTGATCTGGCTGTATTGGATGTGACAGCAAATGGATTTAAATTACTTGAGAGAGCACCGGGTGTTTCTGTAGAAGAAATAAAAAACAAGACAGCCGGAAAACTAATAGTGGAAGGAGAGATTCCGGAAATGGATTTTTAATCTATCAGATTATTTTTAACAGCGAAAAAAACAAGACCCGCTGTATTCTTACTACCAAATCGTTCCATTAACCTGTCTTTAATCGCTTCAACCGTACGGGGGCTGATTTCCATTTTTTGCGCAATTTCCTGGGCGGTAAATTCCATGCAGATAAAACGAAGCACATCTTTTTCCTTATCGCTTAATGTAATCTCATTGTTTAATGAAGGAACAACTTTTTGACGGGAGTGTGATTTTTTTAGTAGGATGCGGTTTACAAAATTATTCAGGTAATATCCTTTTTCAAATACTTCCATAATAGCACGGCGTATTTCCTGCGGCTCAGCATTTTTTAGTAAATAACCATTAGCCCCATTTTCCATCAGGTGATAGACAAAACGTTCATCTTCATACATACTGAGGATGAGAACTTTAATATGCGGAAATTGTTTGCTGATTGCCTTGGTGGCCTCAATACCATCTTTGCCGGGCATACGCAGATCCATTAACACCACATCAGGTTGAGACTCCGGTAAACCATTTAGTAATTCATCACCATTCTCAGCTTCAAATACAAATTTGATATTGGTAAAAGGCCGCAGAGAAAGAATGACTCCTTTACGAAAAATTTTGTGATCGTCAGCAATGGCTACCTTTATTGTTCCCATTATTTTTTATAAGATATTCGATAAAATTAGCGATTTCCTGCCTATTCACAGTCATTGATAAGGCTCGTCTTTGGGCATTTCAATGGTTACTTTATAATACGTTTGCGAGATATCTTTTTCAAAATTGATATTGCCTTGCACCAAACGTAAGCGGCTGCTGATGTTCTTCAAGCCTAATCCAACATTACTCTTATTTAGCTTATCAAAGTCGGACTGTACAATACCTCTTCCATCATGATGAATGCGCAGATAGAATTTGTCAGCATGTACATTTTGGGTAAGATGAATAAAGCTGGCACTGCTATGCTTAAGAATATTGTTGATTAACTCCTGCACAATTCTAAAAATAACCAGTTCCTTTTCACCTTTTAAGCGATCCTTATATTCATGGAAACGGCTGCTGGCATTAATACTGCCGGAACCACTTATTTTTTGGAACAAATCGTTTACAGCAGACTCTAATCCAAAATTCTTAAGGGTAGGGGGCATCAGGCTATGGCTGATGTTACGAACCAGTTGGATGGTGTCATCAATTATTTGCCTTGCCTGGAATATGGATTGAAGCTGGGTGGCTTTATCCTGATTCACCAGGTTCTCGTTGAGGTAAAGCCTGGCGGTGGCTAGCAGAGGTCCTGCATCGTCGTGAAGGTCGGCAGCCAGTCGTTGTCTTTCTTCTTCCTGGAGCTTAATCGAGGCGTTTAAGAGAATCTTTTGCTGCTCCTGCTCCATCTGATTAATCTTATTCTGAAAACGCAATACCCGTCGTTGATGAAGGATGATAAAAATAATGAGGCTAACGGTAAGCACCACCATACCAAGGGTGCCTAAAAAAAGCACTAGGGAAACTCCTGATTTAGCGGTGGCTTGTAAGAAAAACATAATTAGTTAGTGGTGGTGAAAAATTTATATCATGTCAAGGTTTGGGATATCGAGTTTCTTTGTTTTAGCAGCCCCTATTTGCTTAAAAGGTAGCCCTGCTATTACAAAAGCGTATAAAATGTTTTTTAATATTTCGGGTATATAAGTAAAATGCCAATAACTGTCCATCTGTTCATCTGTTACATGGTTTGCTAATATATTGAAGAAGAAGCTGGAACCCAGATAAATTAAAATACCTACAACTAACCAGAAACTGGCATATTCGTAAATATTGAGGCTGAGATTATATTTAAAATATTGCTGGAAATATAAAAAAGCAAAAACGAAAAGTAAAATTGTTTCTACTGCGATGGGAACGGAGTCAATATATCTTTGCGGTTTTGATATAATGAAATAGAAAATTTGGAACGCAATAAACGCCAATGAAAACGACCTAATTATATTCTTAATGCGTTTATTCTCAACCGAATGCCAAATTATAAAGGAAAAAACTGAAAATTCCAGTGCGGTGTAAATTGCTTGTTGAAGTTTTCTGTAGCTTTTAGGAATATCATAATAGAATGTGAGAAAGGCGAAGAACACAATACCATACACAGCTAGTACAGCAAATAGTCTATTTTTTTTATAGCGGCTGAAAATGAGGGCTATAGGTAAGAGTAGGAAGGAATAGACTAGTATATATTTAAAAAGCTTTTCTATTATTTGGATTTTGTCCAAAAATAGAAAAACTTTTTTGAAATGTTAACTCTCTTCTTAATAGGTTAACTGCTTTTGAATGAAAGACTAATTAGTCTTCCCAAACAAAAGAATCCACTTCATTTACAAATCTTTTCATAACAGTAACATTTTAAAGCCTTTCAAATTCAAATTTGAACCATAAAAATTGCCATTTAGGCCGGGGAATACAATCGGTGTCAAAACAAGTAGTAACTCTTAAAAACCTTTAAAAGTCAATACCAATAAGGGTTTTAACGATTTTAAATCGGAAACATACCTGTTGAAAATTAGTATATTAACTTAGTAAAATTAGTATTTTTACGGTCATAAAAATAGTAAGTTTACCCAGATATTTTACGATTTAAGTGGGGTTATCAACAGCTGTGGAAAAGAAGGGGGAGAAATGATCGAAAGAATGAAAGTTAAGTGAAGCTAAAACTTAAAAACTAATTTTCGTTGTTTTGAAAGAAAAGAAGTTGACTGACATTGGATTTGGCGCATGGCATTCAAAGGATTTGGAACTACATTCTGGACGGTTTCTAAGGACATTGGACGATTTGAGGGGCCCATCTTCCGCCAATCAACTTGTACCAAAAGTATATGCACAAATGAATGTGTACAAGAGCAAAACTCCGGCTTTATTTTTTTCGGCAATTACTGTTGCTGAAGTAATCCTACTTCGACAAAATGAAAATTTACTTGTTTGACGCTGAAAATTTACGATAAGGCATTTTTTATGAGTAACCCTGGATTAAAAAATATTCATTTATTAGATTTCTTTTATTCTATCTCTTATAGTTAGAAAATGAAGAATAGAATAATACTAAAAAAAGAGTAGTTTTACGCAACACCATACGCATTAAATTAACTGCTAAACTAAACGATTCATGTCCCAAATAATTAAGGTAGCTATTGCAGATGATCATAAGATATTTCGTGATGGCATCCGGATGGCTTTAAAGGATAAGGAATACCTGAAAATTTTATGGGAAGCCGAAGATGGAAAAGATCTTCAACATAAACTGAAATTAAAACTGCCTGATGTTATTTTAATGGACATCCGTATGCCGGAAGTAGATGGTATTAATGCCATCAGTCTTATCCGTAAAGAATATGAAGCATTAAAAATCATTGTACTTACCATGTATGATGACCAGGAGATGATTACCAAGATGATGGAGATGGGAGCCAATGCCTACCTGACTAAAACAACAGACCCTGAAGAAATATACCAGGCTATTCTTACCTGTATGAATGATGATTTCTATTTTAATGAACTGGTAAATAAAGCAGTATTACTAAAGCTTCAGCATAAGAAAACTGTACGTCAATTTTATCCTAACCCGGTAAAGCTTTCTGAAAAAGAAATAAAAATCTTGAAGCTGATTGCAGAAGACAAGACCACCGAAGAAATTTCAAAGGAAGTTTTTTTAAGCCCCCGTACAATTGAAACCATCCGGCAGAATATGAAGCAAAAAGTAGGAGCTAAAACAATTGCAGGATTGGTGATGTATGCTATGCGTAATAAATTGCTGGAATAACCTCAGTCCAACTTTCTCTTTCTTACGGAGAGAGGGTGAAATACACCGATTGATTTATAAATCTATCAAATTGTTTACATGTCTAATATCAATGATAGTTTTTTTGATGGTTATTATAAGCAAATCTGGAAAAGTGTTATTCCGGAAGAGCTAACAGTAAAAGAAGTTGATTTTATACTTTCTTATTTTAATCTTCAACAAGGTAGCAAAGTACTCGACCTGATGTGTGGTTATGGCCGCCATTCTATTGCATTGGCTAAAAAGGGATTGACTGTAATGGCAGTTGATAACCAGGGGGATTATATAGACGAAATACAACAAATTGCACAAAGCGAAAACTTGCCACTAACGGCTGTAAAAGCAGGTATTGGCAGTTATAGATCAGGAGATATATTTGATTTGGCTATTTGTATGGGCAATAGTTTACAGTTTTTTGATGAAGCTGGAGTTGCAGAAATCCTCACTAACACTGCGGCTCAATTAGCCAAAGGAGGAAAACTATTGATAAATAGCTGGTCGGTAGCCGAAATTGCAATGAAGAACTTCCAGAGTAAATCCTGGAATCAAATTGGAGAGTTAAAATTTCTTACGAGTAGTGAGTATCATTTTCAACCTACACGAATAGAAGTTGTAAGTACTATTATTACACCTGATGGCAGTATAGAAGAAAAAAAGGCCATTGATTATATCTACTCTATAAATGAAATGGAAGCCATGTTAAAAATGGCTGGCTTTCAATTGCAAGAAATGTATAGTATTCCAGGCAGAAAGAAATTTACACCTGGAGAGCCAAGAATTTATATTATAGCTGAGAAGCTGTAGCACTTATCAATCAAGATTATTGAAATCTTGTATCACTATCTCCCCTGATAAATAAGTAAGAGGCAAAAATAAACCCCGGCGTTATGAGGACCGGGGTTAAACGTTACTGTTATGAAAAGAAAAAAATCTTTAAGCGTTGCGCTTCATAAGGACAGGGTTCAATAGTTTTTGGTTTTTCTTTTCATCAGGTATTGGATTTAAAAAACGGGACTTCAAATTAAAAGTGAAAGTTGATTGTCGTTGAACTGTTCCCGGTTTTACCGGGTTGATCTTTCAAAGGAATTGGAAATAATTTTTCTGGACGGTTGTTATGGACATTGGATGTAACATTTCTGCCGTGTCAATCAACTTTCATTACAAAAGTATATCCACATCCAATTGTTAACAAGAGGATAACTGCTCTATTTAAAGTACATGGTATTTACGCAGTGGCTCGTAAGTTTTCAGAAATGAAATCGTAAACTTTCGTTTTCAGTATTATTACTGTACTTTCCACACAGCTGAAATCAAGTACTTTCCCTATGGTATATATTGCAGGAATTTTTCATCTTGCACTCAGAACAAATACTGAATCCAATTTTATTTTACCAATAATCCAAGTAATGAAAAACTCAGAAAACAACTCAGTAATTAAGGTAGCTATTGCCGATGATCATGCACTTTTCCGCACCGGTATTAAAACAGCACTACAAGCCCGTAAAGACATACAGATGGTGGCAGAAGCTGAAAACGGTATGCAATTACTGAATTTGCTGCGCCACATTCAGCCTGATGTAATACTTTTAGACATTCAGATGCCAATTATGGATGGATTAACCGCACTTCCTGAAATCAAAAAATTATATCCGAATGTGAAAGTAATCATGCTTTCATTTTTAAATGATCATTCGGTTATTTCTAAAATGATGGAAATTGGTGCTAACTCTTATATTACAAAGGAGTCTGGCGCAGAGTTAATCTACGAAGCCATTAAAGGTGTTTACGAAAACGATTTCCATTTTAATGAACTTACCAATAAAGCACTGTTAAGTGGTTTGCGTACAAAACGTACCAGCGAATCATCCATGCCGCAGGATGTACAGTTAACCGATAAGGAAATTACCATACTCAAGTTGATGTGTGATGAGAAAAGCACCAAGGAGATTGCAGATATGGTGGATCTTAGCCCACGTACAGTAGAAGCTATCCGTGATAAGCTGAAAACTAAAACAGGTACCAAGTCAATGGCCGGTTTGGTGATGTATGCTGTAAAAGCTGGTTTGGTAGAGCAAGCATAATTTTTTCTCATGGCAAGTATATGAAGCCGTCCACCTACTGGTGGATGGCTTTTTTATTTTACTTTGCTGCTATGAATCAAATCTGTTTCAACGGAAGAATTGTAAAAGAAGATGAACCAGTGCTTTTAGCTTCAAACCGGGGCTATCGCTATGGAGATGGGCTATTTGAAACCATGAAAGTAATACAAGGAAAAATTCAACTGTCATCTTTTCATTTTGAACGATTGTTTTCGGGTATCTCTCTTTTGGATTTTTTGATTCCCAAATTAGTATCTCAAAAAAAACTGGAACAGGATATTCTCCATTTGTGTGAAGTAAATAAATGCACAGCACTTGCCCGGGCAAGGCTCTCCGTTTTTCGTGGCAATGGCGGTTTGTATGATGATGATAAAGCACTTCAGTATCTTATTGAATCCTGGCCTTTAAGCGAATCAGTCAATAAATTAAATGAAAACGGGTTAGTGATTGACATTTATCCGGATGCAAAAAAGGGCTGTGATAAATTTTCCAATGTAAAGTCGGCCAATTTTCTTCCTTATTCTCTTGCTGCTAACTATGCTAAAAAAAATAAGCTTAACGATTGCCTGGTATTAAATACATCGGGTGCTATTGCTGATGCTACTATTGCCAATATATTTATAGTAAAAGACGGTATTGTTCTTACTCCCGGTTTAGACCAGGGTTGTATCAATGGTGTAATGAGAAGACAGCTTATATCTTCGATGCAAGAAGCGGGAGAGCAAATTAAACAAGGAGTTGTTACTATAAACGATGTATTGGAAGCAGATGAGATTTTTTTGAGCAATGCCATCAATGGAATCCGCTGGGTTAGGCAGTGTGGAAATAGTGTATATGGAAATGTAAAAGCTATTGGAATTTATAACCGCTTCATACAAACAATTAGTTGATTGATCTGTTATATCTGAAAATGAAGCAATCCCTCAATATATTTTGGTTTCGTAGAGATCTGCGATTACAGGACAATGCAGGATTGTACCATGCATTGAAAGATGAGAAACCTGTACTTCCCATTTTTATTTTCGATAGAAATATATTGGATGAGTTAGAGGATAAATCTGACCGCAGGGTAGAATTTATTCATCTTGCTTTACAGGATATACAAAAACAGTTAGTAAAATTTGGTTCTTCATTGGATGTTCGCTATGGCACTCCACTTGAAGTTTATAAACAATTGCTTAGTGAGTATACAATAGAAAGGGTTTTTACTAATCATGATTACGAGCCTTATGCAAAGCAAAGAGATGGTGAAATTGAAAAACTGCTGAATGAGAAGGGAGCTAAATTCCATACGTATAAAGACCAGGTGGTCTTAGAGAAAGACGAAGTGCTGAAAGATGATGGTAAGCCCTACACCCTTTTCACTCCCAATTCAAGAAAATGGAAATCTATTCTAACAGATTATCAACTGAAAGCGTAGTCCAATA
>CAZXMP010000105.1:0-14516 GCA_964641575.1 uncultured Chitinophaga sp.
TTATTGCCAATGAGTCGGGTGGTTATGATTTAGCAGAAGATTTTGAAACTCAGAAACAAGTAGAAGAATATTTTAATTTGCAAGATGAAAGTGAAGAGAACGAGCAATTAAAATTGGGTTTGTATGATTTAATATCTAACGTAATCTTTTTCGAAGAAAGTGGTTCGCAGGGACAGGAGTTTCATTTCCGTATTTCAATGGAAAAAACAACTTCTTTCCGGCACCTCATTCCACATGTGCAGGAAAAATTAAGAAGCCTTTATATTAACTATTTTTATCGCCGCCAGGATGATTTCTGGTATAAAGAAGCATTACATAAACTCCCTCAATTAAAATCAGCTACGAATATGCTTATTTGTGGGGAGGATTTAGGAATGGTACCGCATTGTGTGCCTGATGTAATGCAGCAACTGGGCATACTGAGTTTGGAAATCCAACGTATGCCTAAAGACCCAAATAAAGAATTTTTCATACCCAACGATGCCCCTTATATGTCTGTCATTACTCCATCCACACATGATATGAGTACTATAAGAGGTTGGTGGGAAGAAAACAGAGAACGCACAAAACATTTCTACAACAATGTACTTGAACAATGGGGAGATGCGCCGGAATATTGTGAGCCATGGATAAACCGTGCTGTTGTTTTACAACATTTATATTCGCCAGCTATGTGGAGTATATTCCAATTGCAGGATATTATGGGAATGAGTGATACACTTCGCCGGGAAAATCCTAATGATGAACGAATTAATAATCCTGCCAATCCGAAACACTATTGGCAATACCGGATGCATATTTTATTAGAAGATTTGATCAAGCAAAAGGAATTCAATGAAGAATTGAACGGTTATGTTATTAATAGCGGAAGAGGATAACAGTTATCTTTGCACGCATGAAACTTCAATACTGGTCGCATAATTTAAAATTTCGTCATCCATTTACTATTTCTAGGGGCACCAAAACACATCAGCCTACATTAATTGTAGAATTAGATCATTTTGGTATAAAAGGTTATGGTGAAGCACCTGCAATTTCTTACTACCATATCCCGGTAGAAAAAATGATTGAAGATATTGAAGCAAAAAAAACACTCATTGAGAAATTTGCCTTTACTGATCCCGAACGTTACTGGCATTACCTGCATCATTTAATCCCCAACAATTCATTTTTAGTTTGCGCATTAGATATTGCTGCCTGGGATATTTATGGAAAAATGAAAAAGAAAAAATTGTATAAACTCTGGGGAGGCGATATAAGTAAAAATCCAATTTGCGATTACACCATTGGTATCGATAGTATAGAAAAAATGGTAGCGAAGATGAAAGAAAAGCCTTGGCCGATTTATAAAATTAAAGTAGGCACCGCAGATGATATTGGTATTGTAAAAGCTTTGCGGGAAAATACAACTGCAACACTTAGAGTAGATGCAAACGCAGGATGGGATGTGGAAACTGCTTTGAAATTAATTCCACAGTTAGAAGAATTAGGAGTGGAGTTGGTGGAGCAACCGCTTGCTAAGGATGATTGGGACGGAATGAAAATATTATATGCAGCATCTTCTTTACCGTTATATGCTGATGAATCTTGTGTAGCAGAAAAAGATGTAGAGAAATGCCACAACTATTTTCATGGCATTAATATCAAGCTAACAAAATGTAGTGGTATTACTCCTGCTCGCAGAATGATTGATAAAGCAAAAGAACTCAACATGAAAATAATGGTGGGTTGTATGAATGAATCAACCGTGGGTTCTGCTGCCATTGCTCACTTGCTTCCCTTTATTGACCATGTAGATATGGATGGGCCTTTGTTATTAGAGGAAGATCTAGCAACTGGTATAGGATATGATTTTGGAAAGATTAGCTATAGCGATGCGCCTGGTTTAGGTATTAATTATACAGGTTTGTATAGCAGGTAATTTAAAAAATGTATTACCAGAGTTTATATTCATAAGATGATGAGGAATCCCTTACCCTGTTAATTTCAACCTATTCCTTTGCAGCACCTTGCATCCTCTTTTAAAAAAAATACAAATAACGCTATACCATTCCGGGAGATATAGCGTTAATAGGTGAGATAGTCCAAATCCTTGTAAAACCCAATCCAGTACTTGTGAAACCAGTAAAGACCTTACTATTCATTGTATGCCTCCTTATTGGCTATACACCCAGTTTTTCCCAAGAGCAAGATAAATCTGCCTCCATAGCCGTTTTTACCGGTGCCATGAATTACCAGGGTGATTTAAATCCCAGCAGCTTCAAGTTTTCACATTCCGGTCTTACAATTGGACTTATTTACCGCAAACCCCTAAATCGTTGGTTTACTCTCAGAGGAGGAATAACTGTTGGTAAAATAATGGCCGCAGACAAATGGAACAGAGATTATTTACAAATGCGTAATCTTTCTTTCACAACAACATTACAAGAAATACATACCGGGCTCGAAGTAAATGTGCTTGATATTTCAACCAATCGCTTTACCCCGTATCTATATGGAGGAGTTGCTGTTTTTCATTTTAACCCCTGGACAAATGATAATAATGGAACAAAAACATACCTGAAGCCATTAAGTACAGAAGGCCAGGGCTTATCGGCGTATCCGGAAAGAAAGCCTTATCAGCTCACACAATTCTCCTTATCATTTGGAGCAGGCCTTAAGTTTGCAATTTCGGATGCTATAAAAATTGGGGTGGAATTAAACCAGCGAAAAACATTCACCGATTATTTAGATGATGTAAGCTCCAGCTTTGTTGATGTGGATATACTGCGACAGGAGCGGGGAGATAAGGCAGTAGAATTAGCCTATCGGGCAGATGAAATTCCAAACGGGCAGTTATTGTATCCCAGTCATGGCGACCAGCGGGGCACCCCGTCTGAAATGGATTGGTATTATTTCTTTGGATTTACATCAGAAATAAAACTACATGCAATTGGAGGCTTATTCGGCAACAGAACCAATAAAAAAGGAGTTAACAGCCAGCGTTGCCCCCGAAATGTGAGCTATTAAATCCATTCTATATAACTTGTCCACAGCCGTGTAGTATTTTTACTAACAAAAACCATATTGCGGCCTTAAATTTGCAATAGCGTTTCGAACTCGTTATTGTATGAAAAATATCATCTTTACATTTATTGTTATTCTTTCATTTACTGTTTCATCTGCACAGCGTTTGCATGTTGGTGTATTTGGCGGAGCTGCCGCATATAATGGTGATTTAACAGATAAAATCTTTCCCAAAAAAGTAACGAACGGTGCTCTTGGTATTACTTTCAATTATGAGTTACAAGACCAAATAATGCTGCGTGCAGGTCTTACTTATTCCGTTGTGGGTGGTGCAGATCGGTTTAGTGATAAAGAAGATATCCGTTTGCGCAATCTATCTTTTGAAACCTCAATTTTTGAATTTAGTGCAGTGGGTGAATATTATTTGCTGAATTTATATGACAGAAAATATTCTCCGTATGCCTTTGCAGGTCTTGCTGTTTTTAGGTACAATCCGTATGCTTATTATGGTAATCAGCAGAAAGTTTTTTTACGACCGTTGAGTACAGAAGGACAGGGCTTAAGTAACTACCTGGATAGAAAAGAATACAGCTTAACACAATTTGCAATTCCTTTTGGAGGAGGTATAAAATTCGCTGTTACTGAAAATCTAAGAATTGGTTTGGAAGGTGGCATACGGAAACTATTTACCGATTATCTTGATGATGCCAGTAAGAATTATATTGATCCTGCGGATCTTTTAGCCGCAAAAGGTCAAATGGCTGTTGATATTTCTTATCGGAGTGATGAAGTTGGTGGTAGTTTGGCATATCCCGATAAAACCTCACAAAGAGGTAACCCCAAAAGTAAAGACATGTATTATTTTGCTGGTCTTCATCTTACTTATAAATTAGGTGGTGGCGGAGGAGGTTTTGGCGGTGGCGGTCGCAAAAATAGAATGGGTTGCCCTACAAATGTCTACTGATAATCCTCCCGTATTTTCAACAATTACTCTCCTGCTGTGTTGTACCTTTACAAACCCAATGTACAAGGCTCTGAGCTTGTCGAAGAGTTGATGTATAAGGTTTTTATACAAGCATGGCCTGGAAAAATCAACAACAATTTATTGACGCATTAGACAATGCCGGTGAACTACTTCGCATTAAAACATTCGTAGATCCAAAGCTGGAAATTGCAGAAATAACCGACCGTATAAGCAAATCAGGAAACGGCGGTAAGGCATTACTGTTTGAAAATAGCGGATATGATTTTCCGGTGTTGATGAATGCATACGGCAGCGAGAAAAGAATGTGCATGGCATTGGGTGTAAATCATCTTGATAATGTTGCAAAAGAAATTGAATCACTTTTTCATCTTTTATCTTCTCCCAAAGAAAATATTATTGACAAATTAAAACTGTTACCAAAGCTTGGTCAGTTTGCCAGTTGGATGCCCAAAGTAAAAAAGGGAAGAGGAGAGTGCCAGGAAGTGGTGATGGAAAATCCTGATATTACGAAACTACCAGTCATTACCTGTTGGCCAAAAGATGGAGGGCCGTTTGTAACGCTGCCAATTATTCACACCAAAGACCCCAATACCAATTCCCGCAATGTAGGTATGTATCGTATGCAGGTGTTTGGCCCTACACTTACTGGCATGCATTGGCACAAGCATAAAGTTTCAGCCAAACATTTTAATGAATATAAAAAGCTGAATAAAAGAATGCCGGTAGCTGTTGCAATCGGCGGTGATCCGGTTTATGCTTATTCAGCCACAGCTCCATTACCAGAAAATGTTGATGAATACATGCTAGCCGGATTTTTGCGAAAGAAAAAAGTAGAGCTGGTAAAATGTATTTCTCAACCGGAGGTGGAAGTACCTGCTGATGCAGATTTTATTATTGAAGGTTATGTTGAACCGAATGATGAATTAATTTGGGAAGGCCCGTTTGGTGATCATACCGGCTATTATTCCTTACCTGATTTTTATCCCCGTTTTCATATCACTGCAATCACCCACAAAAAAAATGCAGTGTATCCTGCTACTATAGTTGGTATTCCGCCACAGGAAGATGCCTGGCTGGGCAAAGCAACAGAAAGAATTTTTTTGGCACCAATCAAGATGACGATGGTGCCGGAAATAATGGATATGGATATGCCGGTAGAAGGTGTTTTCCATAACCTGGTTATTACCAAAATAAAAAAAGAATATGCAGGGCAGGGCCAAAAAGTAATGAATGCTATGTGGGGTGCCGGACAAATGATGTTCAATAAAATATTGGTGATGGCTGATGAAAGAGTTAGCATCCAGGATTATGAGGCACTGGCAAAATATGTTTTCAAAAATTTGAATCCTGCTACTGATATTTCATTTGCAAGCGGTCCGATGGATGTATTAGACCATAGTTGCAGTAAGCTGGGATTTGGAGGAAAGATGTGTATTGATGGTACGGCAAAATATGAAGAAGAAAAGGATGAGAATTATGAGTTCAACGTTCCGGGTTCAACATTCAGTGAAGAGTTATTAAAATCTACTTTTCCTGAAATAGCTGCAGTAAATGTTTCGTTGCTAAAAAAAGAAATTCCTTGTTTGATAATTTCCGTAGAAAAAAATCGGGTAGGACATATTAAAGAATTGCATGAACAAATTTGTGCATTGCCAGAGTTAGAAGGAGTAAAGATGATTTTGTATGTAGAGCATAATGTTGATGCGAATGATCTGACAACGGCTTTATGGCGTTTTTGCAATAACCTCGATCCAAAAAGAGACTATCATCTCTCTAAACGGACGACTCCCGGTTCCCGGCTCACGACTCATTACTCCGCCTGTATGGGGTTCGACGGCACAAGAAAAACAAAAGAACATGACAATTTTCAGCGGGACTGGCCAAATATTATTGTAGCAGATGATGAAACAATACGATCAGTAGATGAAAAATGGAATCAGTTAAACATCGGTACATTTATTCCATCGCCTTCGCTTAAATTTAAAGGACAGATGTACGGCGAAGAAGCTGTAGTAAACCCCCTGTCCCCCTAAAGGGGGAGACTTAGGTCAATTATTTCCTTTACATTGCTTTCCAATTTAAATAATGAATGAAAACACAGTTAATATATTGATGACTGGCGGCGGTGCCCCCGGTGCTGCCGGCATTATTAAATGTTTGCAGCAGGAAAAATCGTTTGCTATACATGTTGCCGACGCCAATCCTGAAGCAATAGGAAAACATCTGGTGGATAATTTTTATGAAATTCCAGTAGCTACTGCACCTTTGTTTGCTGAAACAGTTTTATCACTTTGCCAGCAAAAGAAAATTGATATTATTCTTCCATTGGTAACAAAAGAATTGTTGCCACTTGCACTTCATAAAAATGAATTTGAAAAAGCAGGAATAAAATTATTGGTATCTGCTGCTGCTTCATTAGAAATTGCCAATAACAAAAGCCGATTGTATCAATTTTTGCAATGGCGTGGAATAGCGGTACCAGATTTTCGGGTGGTAGAAACAGTAGAACAGTTTACAACCGCCTTCCAAGAATTAGGTTATCCTGATAAACAAATTTGTTTTAAACCATCCATATCAAATGGAAGTCGTGGTTTTCGTATCGTAACCAGCCAGGTTAATGAATTAGATCTTTTATTCAATTACAAACCCGGTAATACATATATCAGTTATTCAGATGCAGTACGCATACTTTCTTCTGGTGAATTTCCGGAATTATTAGTATCAGAGTATTTACCGGGTACAGAATATTCAGTTGACTGCCTTGCCAATAATGGTGAAGCCATATTGATTGTTCCCCGCAGCAGAAAAAAAATGATCAATGGTATTAGTACAGAAGGAGAATTTATAAATGATGAAAATATAATCGCTTATTGCAGACAGATCATCAATGAATTGCAATTGCATGGAAATATTGGCATACAGGTAAAGCAATCAGCTACAGGACAATTTTTGATTCTCGAAATTAATCCCCGGGTGCAAGGCACTATTTCTGCTGCATTGGGTGCTGGTGTTAATCTTCCTGCACTAGCTATTAAACAAGAGCTTGGTTTGCCAATTTCTTCTGAAGAATTAGTGGTGAAATGGGGTACAGGTTTTTCCAGGCATTGGGAAGAGGTTTTTATTGAATCCTAAATGATGAACCTATTTGTCTAAACAATAGCTCGTATTCTTTAAATGAAGAAGCAATCGTAGCGAAAGTAATCATAAAAGCTAAGTTTCTGTTGTAGCCCAAATATATAAATGCTGTCATCGTTTCTTTTGTATAATTGTTTGTATGCTGTTCTATAAGCCATTTATACTTTTTTGATTCCATTGTTGTATCACCCTCGCTTATTAGTTTATATCCACTCCGAGTACTGATGGTTTTGAGCATGTCCGAGTATACAGTATCAATATTTGAATTAGGAAAAGAAAGTACATTAACGTTAAATGTTTCTCTAGGTCTCTCATTGTCTATATTGGTCAATCTAGAAACAGTTAGTTTAATACTTGTGCTTGCATCATTTATAATTTGATATTTCCATGCTTTAGGTAACCCTATAGAAAAATTGTTGATAGTATCCCTATATAGAAATAAATTTTGTGAAAAGCACTTTGCGTTAATCGTAATAAAAAAAATTAAAATAAGCACTTTCATAAAGTCTACATTAAATACAAATTTAAGCTATAAAGCACCTCCAATCACATATTTCCCTGCCACATAGTCACCCCAAAAAACTTTGGATTAATCTTTGTCAAACATTCTTCAGCTTTATATACCGCTGGTGCAACGGAATAACATTGCCCAGCCTCTTTTCATTAAATTGAGTAAAATTCTTGTACATGAAACGACTAAGTGCCGGATTATTAATGAGCCTCGTGGCCATTACCACAGTAGCCCAACAAAATAAAGAAAACAATACCTTGCTCTGGAAAATAACAGGAAATGGAATTGATAAGCCATCCTATCTTTTTGGAACCATTCACATGTTATGCAAGGATGATGCATTTCTCAGCAACAACTTAGTTTCTGCCATCGAAAAATCAGACAGGGTGTACCTGGAACTGGACATGGACAATCTCTTTGAGATGTTTGGTGCCATGACAAAAATGAAGATGAATAATGATACAACCCTTGCTGATTTACTTACAGCCGAAGAGTATAAACGGGTAAAAGAACATTTTGAAAGTAAAAAAACTATGCTGCCATTTTCCATGCTGGAGACTTACAAACCATTATTGGCATCATCCTTATTAATGGAAGGTGGTATTGGGTGCGATGAGCAAGTTGCAATGGAGCAACTCATAATGGAAGAAGCCAAGAAAAATGGAAAACGAATTGACGGATTAGAAACAATGGCTTACCAGATGAGTGTGTTCGACAGTATCCCTTATAAAATGCAGGCACAGGAGTTATTAAAAAGTATCAGTATTGGCGATAAGGATACAGATGGTGATAAAGAATTCTCAGAACTGATGAAGGCCTACAAAGACCAGGATTTAGAAAAGCTGGGCTATATGATCACAAAAAGTGATGCCGGTATGATGCAGTACCAGGATGTGCTACTCAATAACCGCAACCGCAATTGGGTGGAGAAATTAAAAATATTGATGAAGGAAAAATCCTTGGTGATTGCAGTAGGGGCAGGACATCTTCCCGGCGAAACCGGGGTGATCAATTTGCTGAGAAAAGCAGGTTATAAGGTAACGCCGGTTGAAAATAAATCAAATAAAGTAACGGAGATATAAACCATTTTTAAGTTTAGCTGTTATATCATCGATGAAATTTAATGTATTCCCTTTACTTTTTCTTTTAGCCTGTGTAACAGTATTGCCTTCTTTTCAGCCGTTGGCAGAAACTGGTATAAAAGTAACCATCACTAATTTACGAAGCAATAAAGGTCATGTTTTAATCAGTCTCTTTAAAGATGGTATTGGCTATCCTGACAAACCCGAAAAAGCCTTTAAAAGGGTAAAACTTACCATCGCCAATAAAAATGCCTCTACGTTATTTGAAGGATTACCGGCTGGTACATATGCCATTGCCATTTTACATGATGAAAATGACGATACTAAAATGAATACCAACATGCTTGGACTCCCTAAAGAAGGCTATGGCTTTTCCAACAATGTAATGGGTGCATTTGGCCCACCTCCGTATAGTAGAGCTAGTTTTCGATTTACCGTCAACACTTTAGTGACTACTCAAATAAAAACCCGATACTAAAAATATTCACCTGATCATTCTGAATCTGCTTTTTTCAGCTTCCACAACAGGCAAAATATTTTTAAACCCTGATTTTTTTTTCTACATTTAAGGAGTACAAAACTCCCGATGAGAAAACTGCTTTATTTCTCCGTAGTAATTTTTTGTTTTGCAGCAAAAATCCATGCTGCAGGTTCTCCAGCATATAAGTTTACTGTGGCTCCCAGTGCTGTCTTCGATAAAATATGGATTGATTATGATATTACTGAAAATGATACAAAGGGGTTAAAAATACACTTAAAGTTTACTGCTTATGGCATGAAGGAGATGGATGCTTTTGTAGCCGTTTACTTTGAATATAATGATGAGCTGGGTGGCTTTGTAAAAGATAAAAATAAAAAAATGTACAGCACAGCTGGTGATGTAGCATTGTATAATGCTATTAAGCCAGCGTATGATCCTGCAGTGTATAGCGACCTGCAATTATTCATGCCCTACAATGAGCTGGATCTTGAACCGGGTGAGTATGATCTTACCATGGATATAAAAGTAATTTATAAAGCAGGTGGCATTATATCTCCATTAACCAAACACAATTTCGAATACACTAAACCCGGTAGTCCCACCATTAATACAGATACCTGGGTGAATGCAATATTTGAAAATCTATGGGTGGATTATGACGTAACTGAAAATGGGCAAAATGGAATGCGGGTGCATGTTAAATGCAAACTGATAGAATTAAAAGATGTTGATTGCTACCTGGCTCTTTATTTTGAAAAGAAGAGCGGCGAAAAGATAATCGGTACAAAGTCAGAATTCAGAAGTAAAAGCGGACAACTTGCTGCATATAAAACATTAAAACCGGCCTATACTGAAGCGGTATATAAAGACTTACAGTTATTTATTCCCTATTCAGAATTTAATTTGAGTAAAGGCAGACACGACCTTAAACTGAGTGCAGATATTATTTATAAAAATGGTGATTTAATAAAACACCTGAAAACACACGACTTCTGGTTTGAAAAATAATTTTTAATTTTGACTACATAAAAAAAGCCCCCGCAATTACTGCGAGGGCTTTTTATTTATTACTAAACTTTAATAATTAGAATTGCTCCAGCATAGAGAACATAAAGTCCCCTTCTATCTTTGCATTCTCATCGCTATCACTTCCATGAATTGCATTTTCACCAACAGATGCTGCATATAATTTACGAATAGTGCCTTCTTCAGCTTTAGCAGGGTCTGTTGCACCAATCAGTTTGCGAAAATCTTCTACTGCATTATCTTTTTCAAGAATAGCAGCAATGATCGGGCCTTCGCACATAAAGGAAACCAACTCGCCAAAGAAGGGTCTCTCTTTATGGATAGCATAAAACTCCGCTGCCTTTTCAGGGGTCAGCTTGGTCATTTTAAGTGCTTTGATATTATATCCTTCCTGTAGTATGCGATCAAGAATAGCACCGCCATGCCCGTTTTTAAAAGCATCTGGTTTGATCATTGTGAATGTACGATTACTCATAGTTACCTTGTTTGTTTTTTCGGCTGCAAAAGTAATGGAAAGTTTCGGGTTTGTAGTTCCTGGTTTGTAGTTATTTGCGAGAATAAAGCCGTCTTTTACCCATTTAGGAAAACAATAAACCCTAAACTCAAAACCCTAAACCCGTATCTTCGCACCCGTTTTATGAAACCCATACAAGAATTTTTCCCCTTACTGAGCCAGCCTAAAAATGTAGTGATAACTACTCACCAGAAACCTGATGCCGATGCAATGGGTTCTTCACTGGCATTAAAACACCTGTTGGTACAATTAGGACACAGCGTTACGGTTGTTTCGCCTACCAATTGGGCGGGATGGGTTGATTGGATGCCCGGAACCAAAGAGGTGATGAATTATGAGCAAGACAAGCAAAAAGGGGATGAGGTGTTGGAAAAAGCCGAGTGGTTATTCTGCCTCGACTTTAATATTTTTCATCGCACCAAATCGATGACGGATAAACTAAAGACACTCATCTGTACTAAAATTCTAATTGATCATCACCAGGAACCGGATGCAGCTTCGTTTGATTATGGAGTAAGTGATACATCCAAAAGTTCTACCTGCGAAATGATCTATGATTTTATTATTGCGACTGGTAATACCGATAAAATCAATAGTGAAATAAGTCAGTGTATTTATGCAGGGGTGGTAGCAGATACTGGTTCCTTCCGTTTTTCCTCTACCCATGCTGGTGTGCATACATTAGTTGCTGATTTAAAAACAAAAGGCTTAGAACATGGTTATGTGCATGAAAAATTATTTGATAATTTTTTGGAAAACCGGCTCCGCTTTACCGGTCATGTCTTATTAAACAGGATGCAGGTTTTTTATGAATATAACACGGCACTGATAGCAATACCAAAAAGTGACTTGATAAAGTATAATATTAAAACAGGCGATACAGAAGGGTTGGTGAACTTTCCACAGTCTATACAAGGAATAAAATTGGTGGCCCTGGTAATAGACCGGGATGAGGAAAGAAATTGGAGTTTCCGCAGCAAAGGGGAGTTCGACTGTAATACATTTGCCAGAAAATATTTTGAGGGCGGGGGACATTACAATGCGTCCGGTGGAAGAAGCAGTGGTTCTCTTGATGAAACAGTACAACGGTTTAAAGAAGCAATAAAAGAAAATGCAAATCTCTTACAATAATTAAAATCAATTTATGAGCACAATGAAGAATTTGGTATTATTTTTTATGGCAGCGCTGGTAATGGCGAGCTGCGGTAAAAGTTCGTATAAAAAATCTCCGGGTGGTATGCCCTACCAGGTATTTGCCGGAAAAGACACACAAAGTATACGGGAAGGTGATTTTGTAAAGGTTCACTTTACACAAAAAATTAAAGACAGCGTTTACTTTACTACAGAAGGTAGTTTGCCAATTTATCTGCCGGTAGGTGGAAATGGAGCTCCCGTGCAGCCTTATGATATCTCGGAGATCTGGACAAAACTGAAAGTAGGTGATAGTGTTATCACCACCCAGATGATGGATACTTTTATTAAGAGGTCTCCTGATAGAATTCCACCGCAGTTTAAAAAAGGCGACAGGATTATGACTTATGTTAGAATTATTGCTGCGTTTAAAAATGACTCGCTGACAAGAATTGATGATGAAAAAAGTAAAAAAGAATGGGCTCTTACCGAAACAAAGACAATTGAAAAATACCTTGCTGATAAAAAGATCACTGCTACAAAAACACCTTCGGGTGCTTATGTAGAAATGGTTCAGCCGGGTACAGGTAGCATGGTTGATTCAGGAAAATATGTAACCGTAAACTATACTGGTACAAGCTGGTCGGGCAAAAAAATTGACAGCAATGTTGATACAGCCTTTCACCATGTAGAGCCATACACTTTTCAAGCCGGAGTTGGAAGAATGATAAAAGGATTTGACGAGGCCATGATGTTTATGAATAAAGGAGCAAAAATTAGAGTGTATATTCCTTCTTTGCTTGCGTATGGTGCTAACCCAAGTTCGCCTAATCTTAAACCGTACGAAAACCTGATTTTTGACATAGAGCTGTTGAATATACAAGATAAGGAGCCGGCACAGCCAGCTATGCCACCACCTCCACCGCGAACTAATCCAGGTGGTCAGTAAGTAAAATAATTTACGTTGTATTAAATAAATACGCATTTTTGCACCTGTCCCGGTTTATTGGGACAGGTTTTTTTGGCTCCGTTTTTAGTCCATAATCTATCTCAAGCCTCCGCACCCCCGTATAGAAGAAAACAAACCAGTAAAATGGTTTAAATCACCAGTACCTATCCGTAGTTTGTGGATGTATACCGAACCGTGTACAGTAAAATGTACAGCTGAAGAGGAATAACAATTGTTGTTCCTTTTTCTATTTTAGACCTGATGATAAGCCTGCAACAGCTTAATGCTTTCAACCGCCTCTTTCACATCATGTACCCGCAGAACAGATGCGCCATTCAAAAGCCCGATCGTATTCAAAACAGTGGTGCCGTTCAATGCTTCCTCGGCAGTTGTCCCCAATGTTTTATAGATAGATGATTTGCGGGATATGCCCAGCAGTATAGGAGCTTTCAACATAGAAAAAACAGAAAGATGTTTAAGCAACGCAAAATTATGAGCAATCGTTTTACCGAAGCCGAAGCCAGGGTCAACAATAATATCTGTAATTCCAGCCTGGTGTAATGCTTGTTTTTTTGCAATCAAAAAATCAAGTACCTCACTCGTTACATTTTGATATTGCGGTTGCTGCTGCATTTGTTGCGGTGTGCCTTGCATATGCATTAACACATAGGGCACTTTTAGCTTTACGATGGTAGAAATTAAATTTTCATCCATATTTCCTGCACTAATATCATTTACAATACTTGCACCGGCAGCAACAGCTTCATCGGCCACTTTACTATAATATGTATCAATTGATATAAAAGCTTCCGGGAAATTTTTAGCAATTTCTTCAATTGGTTTTACCACTCTTTTCAGTTCTTCCTCTACACTGATTTTTTCACTCCCTGGCCTTGTACTTTGTCCACCAATATCAAGAATGGTGGCTCCCTGTTTCAACATTTCTTCAGCTTGAAGCAGAGTCTGGTCTGTTCCAGTAAACCTGCTGCCACGGTAAAAAGAATCGGGAGTAGCGTTGATAATACCCATTACAACAGGTTTATCAATCACCAGTAATCTTCCTTTACAATTGAGTGTAAACATTAGCCTTTGTTCGTTATTTTTGATAAAGTTAGTCCGGAAGACTGAAAGTCAGGAAGTCCGAAAGAATATTCACATACATTAACGACTTTTCCATTTGCAAACTTATCTTTCCGACTTCCGGTCATACGGACTTTCTGACTATTACTCGACTATATGACAACAACAAATCAACAATACGACAAAGCAATAGCGTCCTGCAAAGAAATTTTTGTAAAGAAGGCTAAAGATTATGGCACAGCGTGGCGGGTACTTCGTACCATTTCCATCGTTGATCAGATCTTTATAAAAGCACAACGCATTAGAACCATTCAGGAAAATGGAGAGCAAAGAGTTTCTGATGGCATTGCTGCAGAATTTAAAGGCATCATCAACTATGCAGCAATTGGATTAATACAATTAGAGCTTCCTGCAGATGCGCCGGAGGAAATGGATATTAATGAGGTGTCAGTATTATTTGATAAATATATACAAACCGCTAAAACCCTGATGATGGATAAAAACCATGATTATGGTGAAGCATGGCGTAGTATGAGCCAGGAAAGTTTTGTTGATCTCATTTTAATGAAGTTGCAACGCATCCGGCAAATATTAAATAATGATGGGAAAACAATCA
>CAZXMP010000106.1:0-14406 GCA_964641575.1 uncultured Chitinophaga sp.
TTCCAATGAAATTTCCCTGCCTCTTAGCCAATGGTCGTTACTGCGGTAAAAAGTAGCCTTGTGTTTATTATCAAACTCATACGACTTTAGTATCGCTTCATGTAAATCCTGGAAGGTTTGTGAATGACGGATAGCCACATCCCTGTACACACTTTCATCTTCTTCGAAATATACCCTGAATTTTAGAATAGCCATAGCACAAATTTATGGTTTTTTAAACACGGATGACACAGATAAGACAGATTTTCACTGATTTAAAATCAAATTAAAACGGCTTGATAAATGCCAAAAAACAGATGAACACAGATTATTCTGCTACGCAGAATTGTGGGTGAATCAATTCTAAAAAACTATTAGATTCACAACCCTCCTTTTTGCGAAGCAAAAAAATTTGTGTTCATCCGTCCCGTCTGTGTGTTATCCGTGTGCTAGTATTTTTATTAAGACTTAACAACTGTTAAGCCAAACTCTTTTCCCTTTTCCAGCATAAATTGATAGGCCGCTTCATAGGTATTGGGGATAACTCCATCCAGCATCGCATCTTTCAATGCATCTTTTATTATTCCCACTGGTTTAGATGGTGCTAACCCGAAAGTTTCCATTATAATTTCTCCGGTAATGGGGGGCTGCCAGGTACGGATATGATCTTTTTCTTCTACCTCTTTGCATTTCTGCCGCACCATCTGAAAATTTTCCAGGAAGCGTTTTACTTTTTGTTTGTTTTTGGAAGTAATGTCTGCTTCGCAAAGCATCATTAATGAATCAAAATCCTCGCCGGCATCAAACAACAAACGCCGAACAGCAGAATCAGTAATATTTTCTTTTGTTAAACTTATCGGACGTAAATGCAGTTCCACCAATTTTCTCACCAACCGCATTTTTTCATTCTGCGGTAGTTTTAATTTGGTAAAAATTTTTGGTACCATTCTTCCGCCTACTGCTTCATGCCCATGAAATGTCCAGCCATGACCTTCTTCAAATTTCTTTGTTACTGGTTTTGCAATATCATGTAATACGGCAGCCCATCGCAACCATAGATCGTTAGTATTAGCAGCTAAATTATCCAGCACTTGTAAGGTGTGATAAAAATTATCCTTATGGCCGTGACCATCTTTATATTCTGCACCTGCCAGGTCTACCATTGGCGGAAAGATGATTTGTAGCAATCCGCATCTATATAACAAATCAAATCCTATTGATGGTTTAGGAGCAGCAATAATTTTATTTAATTCATCCGTAATTCTTTCCTGTGAAATAATTTTTATTCGATGGGCACTGTCTATTATTCCCAGCCATGTTTTTTCTTCGATTACAAAATTGAGTTGTGTAGCAAATCGTATGGCCCGCATCATCCTCAATGGATCATCACTAAAAGTTTGTGATGGCTCCAATGGAGTTTTAATAATTCCGTCTTTAATATCTTGTATTCCATTGAAAGGGTCAACCAGTTTGCCGTAATCATTCTTATTAACACTGATGGCCAGTGCATTGATAGTGAAGTCTCTCCGGTTCTGGTCGTCAATGATACTTCCGGGTTCCACCTCTGGTTTGCGGGAATTGATCTGGTAACTTTCTTTTCTTGCTCCTACAAATTCAATATCAAAACCATCACCCACTTTTATATGTGCAGTGCCGAAGTTTTTAAAATAATCAACTTGTGGTATTGGGGTGAATTGTTTCGCTACTTCCTTTGCCAGTTCAATTCCATCGCCCACACAAACAAAGTCTGCATCTTTTGTTTCCCGACCCAATATCTTATCCCGTACAAAACCACCAATCAAATAAGCTTCCATTCCCAATGCTTCGGCAGCATTGGCGATCTTATTTAATAGGGCTAATTCCTTTTCGGTGCAATTTATTTCCATACAATGTACAAAGATAGAGAGAAAGGTTTCGGGTTTGGGACTTAGGTTATGGTCGAATAACGATGGCAATACCATTCTCCCATTTAATAACTGAAGATGGCGTGGAAATAGCAATATCAGCCTGGCGGTAGCCAACTACATAGTCAACTCGCTTTTTTATTTCAAAATCAATATCCGTAAAAATTTTAGCAGTTGGCTGACCCGAAATATTAGCAGAAGTGGAAACAATGGGCTTGCGGAATCTTTTAATAAGATGTTTGCAGAATTGCTCATTGCAAATGCGGATGGCAATACTTCCATCCCTGCCGGTTAAATTATCAGCCAGGCCAATAGCTCCTTCATAGATGACCGTAGTTGGTTTGGTTGTTTGTTGTAAATAATCAAACACACTCAGATCGGGGCTGGCTACATATTGCAATACGTCTCTTTCATCCGCCACTAAAACAATCATTGCTTTTTCATCTGGCCGTTGCTTGATGTCGTAAATTTTTTGAACAGCATTATGATTCGTAGCATCACAACCTATTCCCCATACCGTATCAGTGGGATAAAGAATGGTGCCGCCGTTTTTAAGCACCGTTAAGCAGTGTTCAATATCTTTTTCAAAATCTACCATAGCGATTTATAAACATCCATTACAGATGCTACAGTTTTTGGTGGTGAAAAATTTTGGGCATGTTGCCAGCCTTTTTCTATCAAAGCATTTGCCAATTCTTTGTCGGTATAAATCTTCTTCATTCCTGCTGCTATTTCTTCAGCACTTACGGGGTTTACATAATAAGCACCGTCACCACCAGCTTCCGGCAAGCAAGATATGTTTGAAGTGATAACAGGAACTTTACTCCACAATGCTTCTAATACCGGAATACCAAAGCCTTCAAAAAAGGAAGGATATATCATGGCAGTGGAAGATTGATAAATTGCAGGGAAATCAACCGCAGATTTAAATGATTTAGATGATTTCGCTGATGGGTTTTCGGAAAGAAAAATGATTTTTTCTTCTAAACTATTCTGTTTGATAAAATCTTTTACCTGTTGCTTGTATTTTCCGCCATCGCCGATAATAACTAATGGAATGTTTAATTCGTTGCGTAATAAAAAAACTGCTTTGCAAATATTTAATAAATTTTTTCTTTCGATGATGGAGCCGACGGATAAAAAATATTCATCGGGCAGCCCGTATTGCTTTTTTACCCGCTGTTTTTCTTCACTACTAACTTCTTTCCCGAACGAAGGATTGCAACTCTGGTAACAAACCGTAATTTTTTCTTCCGGTGTTTTATAAAATTCAATGATATCTCTTTTTGTTTGTTCGCTGATGGCAATTATTTTATCTGCATTTGTACAAGCATTGCGAAATTTTTTATTGTAAATTTTTACATCAATAGCATTGTATTGTTCGGGGTACCGTTCATGTATCAGATCATGAATAGTAACGACTGATCTTATTCCTGTGTCCTGTATGTCCATTGGTATTTCATGACTGAGGCCGTGGTATAGATCGATCTTCAATCGCCTTAAATCTTTTTTTACCCAACTACTTCGCCAGGCTGAACTGAAGGCTTTATTTAACAATCCCTGCGGCAATACTTCATGAAGATTATTTCCCTGCCCGACTTCGTCATTCAGGCGGGCTTTTATGTCAAATGAACTTGATTGCTTTGGATTGAATAAATAATACTGATGCTCAGAGTAATATTCTGCCAACGATTGTAGCAAGGTTCGGCTGTAATGCCCCAACCCTGTGCCGTTGTGATATGCTCTTTTTGCATCAAACCCGATGTTCATTGAGCAAAGATAAGTCCGCAAGTCCGGAAGACAGAAAGTCCGAAAGTCATTCATGAAAACTGAAATTGTCTTTCGGACTTATAGACTTTGCTGACTTTCCGACTTAACAGTTATTTTCGCAGCAAATTTTGCAAGTAATGAAAGAATTAATATTAGAAGCATGGGGCAACCATGAATTATTAAAAGATAATAGATACAGCGATGCCGTAAGAGCCGTGATTGAGGAAGTGGATAAAGGACGATTAAGAGTGGCTTCTCCCGGCGATGCTGGCTGGACAGTGAATGAATGGGTGAAGCAAGCCATCCTCATGTATTTCGGTATTCAACAAATGCAGACATGGGACCTGGCACCATTTGAATTCTATGATAAAATGTTGCTGAAGAAAAACTATAAAGAACTTGGTGTAAGAGCAGTGCCGCATGCTATAGCAAGATATGGTGCATATTTAGCTAAGAATGTAGTGCTGATGCCATCTTATGTAAATATTGGTGCCTATGTGGATGAAGGAACGATGGTTGACACCTGGGCTACCGTTGGCAGTTGTGCTCAAATAGGAAAAGGTGTACACCTGAGTGGCGGCGTTGGTATTGGCGGTGTACTGGAACCATTGCAGGCAAGCCCGGTAATTGTAGAAGACGGATGCTTTATCGGCAGTCGTTGTATTGTAGTAGAAGGTGTGATCGTAGAAAAAGAAGCGGTGCTGGGAGCCAACGTAGTGCTAACACAATCAACAAAAATTATTGATGTGAGTGGTGCAGAGCCAAAAGAAATGAAAGGCCGGGTACCTGCAAGAAGTGTGGTGATACCGGGTTCTTATACGAAGAAATTTCCGGCGGGTGAATTTGGTGTTGGTTGTGCATTAATTATTGGTCAGCGAAAACCAAGTACGGATCTGAAAACGAGTTTGAATGATGCGTTGCGGGATTTCAACGTTTCCGTATAGACACTTATATTTGCAATCCACTAAGGCCCAGATGGCGAAATTGGTAGACGCACTGCCTTCAGGTGGCAGCGTTCGAAAGGATGTGCTGGTTCGAATCCAGTTCTGGGCACAAAAAAACCCTTGTCTTTGACAAGGGTTTTCTATTTTTTAAATCCAATTTTATATAAGGATTCGTTGAATACTCAGCTTATCTT
This sequence comes from uncultured Chitinophaga sp., assembly GCA_964641575.1. Taxonomy (GTDB): domain Bacteria; phylum Bacteroidota; class Bacteroidia; order Chitinophagales; family Chitinophagaceae; genus JJ008. The sequence continues at coordinate 4,792 of CAZXMP010000106.1, forward strand.
TTAAACAAAAACTTATGAGAAAATTTAGTCTTACTATTTGTTGCAGGGTTATTTTCATAGTGTGAATGTGTGGCTACCAGTAAATCTTTTTCAAAATAAATGGCGTTTCTGCAAATAACTGTTAGGATTAAAGACATTCTCATCTTTTCTTCATCAATGCCTTCAAACATATGCTTTACCATTGGCTTTACGATCAGGTATACCAAGCAGCTATCATTATTAAACTTGATTTTATATTTACCCGTGACTTTCCTATTATTAGAGGAAACTTGAAAATATTTTTTCTCAAACCGTATACTTGTTGAATCAAAATACATTTTTAACCTTTGTCCATAATTTTCTTGACTTGTATCTACCGGTTCAACCGCTTCATATAAATAAAAGCTGTATTTATTCCCTGAAACTTTGCAATTCCTTTTTGAGCCAGATTGGGCAAACAGCAAACTGCAAAAAAAAGTATTTAAAATAGTTAACAAAAAAAATCTTAACCCTAAACTACCTACCCAATACTTTTTCATTAATGTGTTTTTTAATGACTAGACTTCCCATTAAAAATTACTTATTATAAAACTGCCAACTCGGTTTATAATCTCTCGTTATGTTTTGATTCGTAAGAATTGCTCTCAACATTTCAATCGGCATACTGTTCTCATGCAAAATAGCATCATGGAATTGTTTGATCGGCATTTTCTTCGTATCCACCAATTCTCTTTTCAGTGCCATAAATTCCAAGCCACCGATTTTGTAAGCAATCTGGTATAAAGGACCATATCCACCCGTAAAAGAACGACGCACCTCTCCTTCTGCATTGGCTCTTTCATGACCAACACGGTCTACTAAGAAATCAATACACTGCTGCGGTGTCCATTTTCCTAAATGATAATTGAGAGAGAAAATAATTCTTGCACAACGGTGCATTCTCCAGAATAACATTCCAACTCTATCTTCCGGAGAACGGGGAAATTTCATATCCCACAACAACAATTCCCAATACAAGGCATTGCCTTCATGCCAGAAAGGGGTGGCAAAGTTTCGGTATGTTTTATGTCGGTCCGTCATAAACCCTTGTAAGTGGTGACCCGCTAATAATTCATGATGCACGGTAGCACGGGAAAAATGAGGATTATTGCCCCGCATACTCATCAGCTTCTCTTCATACGTCATCGTATTTGTGGGGTAAGAAATGATCAGTGATGTTCCACCCAAAAAGAAGGGACTCACTCTTTGTCTTTCTGCCGACATCATATACATACCCCATGCTTCTTCTGATAATGGTGGTAATGTTAAGAGGTCATGCTTCTTTAAAAAATCAACGGACTGTTTGTATAGATCATACATCGCTTCCGGTTGTTGTCCCGGTGGTACATAGCTCATTTTTACTTTTTCCTGTGCGGCTTTCCAATTATCACCAAAACCCATTTCACGGGAAGCTTTTAATAATTCCGCATCGCACCAGGCAAATTCTTTATTGGCAATTTCTACCAACTCTTCCGGGGTGTAGGCGATCCACTCAAATTTTAATTGACGTCTTAACTCTACATCACCAATAGGATTACCGATGATGCCGCTGCCATCATCTTTTTGAAGAGTATTTACTTTACCTTTTCTTTTTACGGCAGTAGCAAATACGTTCAGCAAGCTATCTGTTTCGCTGTATGTTTTTGGAACCCACCAGCTAAACATTGGGTCGTATCCATTGTAAAAATTAAAATAGTCCTTCATTAATCCCTGCAACCCTTTCGCCGCATCGGAGGCGAGATTGGCTTGCTTTGTTTCAAGACTATCAATAGTTTTTAATTTTTTGGTAGCATTGGTAATTTCTTTGTTGATCTCATTTAACGCTTTGGCTACTTCTTCACCATTTACAGCAATACCTCTGCGGCGTGGCTTTTGTAATTCATATAGCTTATCGGAGAAAGTAAGATGTTTTGCTATCTGATCGTAGGTTTTTTGTTCTTCCAATAATTGGTATTGGTCACTCTCCAGGTTTCTTTTAAACAACACATAATCAACCTTACCATTGATATTCCATTTTTCAAACGGTGATTTTTTTAAAATATCAAGATATTGATCGATCAATTGTAATAGTCGCTTTCTTCTTTCGGGGGAATTATAATTGTTTCCCTGTTGCCGCATAAAAAAATTCTCTGAGGAGGCGGTGCTGTAAAACCGCATAATGCTTGCCTTGTCTGCATCATATTGGATCATGGCATCCGCCATCTCGCTGGTTTGTGAGTAAAGACTATTTGTTTGTTGTGCCGAAGATTGTACTACCGGCATCAAACTAACCAATAAAAAAATAATAAGAGTTTGTTTGGTCCATTTCAATGTTATCATAACCATTTTTATTTGCTGGTGAAAATATAGAAGGTTTATAAAAGAGATATGCTTGGTTATAAACATATCAAGTTTTAATAATCCATAATGATGAATTGTGGTAAAAGGTAAGATAAGTTTTAGAAACTGTAAGCGATGATGATTAAGAGATTTTTAAATGGCAACCATTAAACTACAGCCCCGCAAATCACTACCGTCAATACGGCCAACAACTTCAAAGCTGCCATCCAAATTCAATTTACCAGCATCATCTGTAGCAATAAAACTGCAGGAGTAAATATTTGCCAAATCAATAATATTTATAACACCCGAGCCCTGATTTTTTACAAGTAACGGGTCTTCCTCATCTCTTACCAATACTTTCATCCAGGGAGGGCAAGCAAAAAGACCATCGCTTTTGGAGTAAGCCTGTGAAAGTAATTCGGTCATTCCGTATTCAGAATGAATAGGCAAATCACCAAAAGCATTTTGCAATAAGCGATGAATTTCTGGTCGTATCATTTCTTCCCTCCTTCCCTTCATGCCACCGGTTTCCATGATGATCGTATTTTTTAATGGCATGGGGAACTGCTCTGCAAAATCGAGTAAGGCGTAAGTAACGCCGATCAACAATGTTTTTTTGTTAGCTTTTTCCAATTCTTCTAAAACCCTGTGTAATTTATCATGGTCGTACAAATAAAATCCACTGTTGGAGTTTGGACTTAACGCAATCAATTTATCCACCATATAAACAAGCGACGAACTGCTTCGCTCAAGGTAGGAAGGAAGGAGACCGATAATGCACCAATCCTGAATATTGCCGTAAAAAGTAGCGAAACTTTTTAGAAAACTCTCTTCATACAACCAAATATCTTTTACAAAATGTTTGCTATTTATACTTCCGGTGGTACCGCTGCTTTCGAAAACAATGGCGGGTTCAAACAAACCGGTAGTTACTTTATGAGATTTGAAAAAACGAATCGGAAGAAATGGGATTTGTGCGATGGATTGAACAGAAACCGGGTTTACTTGCAACGCATCGGTATATGCCTTGTAAACAGGGTTATTTTGATATTGAAAATTGAAAATTTCAAGGGCTGTTGCCTCAAATTGCCCTGGTTTGACCTCAAAAATTTTATGATTCCATTGTTCCTGCATATTCGTTTTGTGTTGCCTAATAATGTAAATTTGTAATACCTCAAATCGCAGTCATGAAAGTCCGTCAAATAGCAATAGCAGCCATAGCCATCTTCATAATTGCTTGTAACAAAGATAAGTTTACCACTACTCCGCAGGTAGAAATAAGATCTATTTCTCCTGAAAATGTAAACAGTGGAAACTTAGTTATTGTTAAAGGCAAATACACAGATAAAGAAGGAAACCTGGATTCTGCTTTGGTTGTTTACAAATGGTATAATGACGCAATTGTTACCCGTACAGATACATTCCGGTATTCTTTTGATCAATTAGGCCTGCCTCCTAAAACAATTGAAGCAGATATTGAACTCGTTTTTGAATACAATACTTTCAATACCGATTTTGCAAAACTGGGGGGTGTTATACAGGACACTACAGCCACTCTGGGATTAGTTTTAAAAGATAAAGATTCATTACGCAGCAACTACTCTGAATCTGCTCGCATAAGGTTATTAAAACCCTGAGTTTAGCGTTGAAGCAGCTTCAAAGGCTTTTGTCACATTTTGTTTACAGCAACCTGTTTATTGCATGTTGTGCAGTTGTAATGGTGAGCCAAAGTTCAAGACTGCTATTACAACAGCCTCCTAATATCAACCTTCTTTTTTTTGTTTTCTTTTCCACTATTTGCAGCTATAGTTTTCATTGGTATCTTACCGGGGAGTCTGTACTACCATCTGCCCGAATAGAATGGACAAAGCAATACAGGACTATTATTCTATTACTTTTTTTTATTGGGTTGATTGGTGCTGCAATTTTCTTTTTGTTGCTTATTCAATATTGGTATTGGCTTCTTTTTGCTGCTATAATTACATTTTTATATTCTGCACCAAAAATTCCGCATCCCTTGTTCAGGGCTTTGCGAAAAGTAGCATTGGGCAAAACGATTTTCCTTGCTATGGTATGGACCTATGTAACTACGATCTTACCAATTATGCTTACAGAACAGTTATGGCAAACTGATTATACCTTATTTGTGACCAGTCGCTTTTTCCTTATCTACGCTATCTGTATATTGTTTGATTACCGGGACCGGGAAGATGATAAGGCCGCCGGTATTCGTAGCCTCATAACTTACCTGAATGCAAAAGGAATAAAAAGGCTTTTTATTTTCTCGCTTTTTGTTTTTGCAGCAGCAACATTGGCTTTGTTATATTACAATTACAACCCGCTAACAATTGGCATTTGGCTAGTTCCTGGAATTATTACTGCAGGTTTATATAAATATGCCACCCGACATTTTTCGGATATGCTCTATTATTTTGTGCTGGACGGATTGATGGCTTTATCGGCGTTACTGATGCTGATACTTTGACAGGCTCAGTACCGTACAGGACGATGAAGTGTGATTATCTTTTATTCTTTCACTGGAAGAATAAAAGATAACAGAACAAGTTCGCAACGAAGCCGATAGTAGTACTTAGCTGGCTAACAAATTGTATTATTTTTCTAATTTATTAATAATTATTTTTACAACTCATACTATCTAACTATGGCAAAAGCAACAAAAGCCCGTCCGAACGGGTCAGCCGGGCGGGCAAAGAAGTCAATCATCTCGGATAAAGCATTTGAATTTTTTCGGAATTACATCAATAACGCTTCACCAGTGGGGTTTGAAACCTGGGGACAAAAGCTATGGTTGGAGTACCTGAAGCCGTATGTGGATACACAATATGTAGATCCGTATGGAACTGCCGTTGGCGTAATTAACCCTGATCATAATTTTAAAGTTGTAATAGAAGCACATGCTGATGAAATAAGCTGGTTTGTGAATTATGTAACCGCCGAAGGACTAATTTATCTTAAAAGAAATGGTGGTGTTGACCATCAGACAGCACCAGCATCCCGGGTGATTATTCATGGTAAAAAAGGCCAGGTGAAAGCGGTTTTTGGATGGCCTGCTATTCATACAAGATTGGGGGCAGATAAAGAGACACAACCTAAAACCGATAACCTTTGGCTGGATTGTGGTGCAAGAAATCGTAAAGAAGTGGAGGCATTGGGTATTCATATTGGTGCTGTAGTTACTTACCAGGATGGTTTTGACGAGTTGGCTAATGGAAATTATATTGGAAGAGCATTTGATAACCGTGTTGGTGGATTTATGATTGCAGAAGTGGCCAGAATGTTGAAAGAGAATAAAAAGAAATTGCCTTACGGATTGTATGTTGTAAATGCAGTGCAGGAAGAAATAGGATTAAGAGGTGCAGAAATGATTAGCCGTAGAATTAAGCCGGATATTGCTATTGTAACGGATGTTACACACGACACTACCACACCGATGATCAATAAACAGATTGAAGGTGATGTTAGTACTGGTAAAGGGCCATCTCTTTCGTATGCACCCGCAGTACACAATAAGTTGCTGGCACTGGTAGAAAAGGTGGCTACTGATAAAAAAATTGCGGTACAATGGCGGGCATTGAGCCGTAGTACGGGAACAGACACTGATTCTTTTGCGTATTCAAATGATGGTTGTCCTTCTGTTTTGATCTCTATCCCTTTACGTTATATGCATACTACTGTAGAAATGCTTCATCGGGATGATATTGAGAATACCATTAAACTGATGTATGAAACTTTGTTAACTTTGACACCGAAAACAAATCTGAATTACCTGTGATGAATTTCTTGTTGTATATAGACCCGGGTTCCGGCAGTTATCTTGTTCAGGTAATTGTTGCGGCGGTATTAGGAATTGCTTTTTTCTTTAGAAATATTAAGAATTATATAAAAGCTTTTTTCTTCCGCTCGCCTAAAAAACCAGATGATAAAGCTGAAGCCTGATGCCAAATTCATTTACTCCACATCCTTCTTCTTTCAGGGATCCATCAGGATTTATTTTTGAAAAAGAAGGGGTGCTTTATCGGCAGGTAAATAAGGTTTTTAAGGACGATTTTGATTTTTTCATCAGTAGCGGTTGTTATGCAAAACTGGTAAAGCAAGGTTTATTAATACCGCATGAAACAGTACAGGAAAACCTTACTGGTTCATCAGATTACTATCTTACATTAAAACCTGAGTCCATTTCATTTATCTCTTACCCCTTTGAGTGGAGTTTTGATATGCTGCGGGATGCGGCTTTATTAACCCTGCAATTGCTAAAAGAATCCATAGCACATGGAATGGTGCTTAAAGATGCAACACCTTATAATATACAATGGCATAATGGGAAGCTGATTTTTATTGACAGCCTATCATTTGAAAAATACTCTGCAGAAAAACCATGGATTGCCTACCGGCAGTTTTGCGAAAATTTTCTAAGTCCGCTGTTACTGATGCATTATAGCAAATTACCATTACAACAATTACAGTTAGCTTACCTGGAAGGCATTCCATTGTCAATCACCAAATCACTATTACCCTGGCGCAGCAAGTTTTCGTTGCATACCTATCTGCATATTCACTTACATGCAAAAGTTTCGGCAAAAGGAAACACAGCTGATAACAAGACAGCAAAATTTTCAAAACAGAAGCTAGTAAATCTTGTTTCCAGCTTGGAAACTTTAGTTACTAAATTAAAAAATCCCGGACAACAAACGGCTTGGTCTGCCTATTATGATGAAGCGGCACAGCGGGATGATTATCTTGCCAGGAAAACACAAATCATTCAAGGATGGCTAACAAAGCTTGATGAAGTAAAAACAGCTGTTGACCTTGGCGCCAATGATGGAATGTTTTCGAAATTGTTAGCTTCAAATAATATAAAAACAATTGCTACAGATTTTGACCCTATTTGTATCAACAACTTATATAAAGAAATAAAAAGCAAAAAGCAAAAGAACGTCCAACCGCTTATTCTTGACATTGCAAACCCCTCACCTTCCATCGGCGTAAACAACACAGAAAGAACTGCCTTTTTAAAAAGAGCAAAAGTAGATCTAGCCATTGCATTGGCAGTAATTCATCACTTAGTAATTGGAAAAAATATTTCATTTGAACAAGTTGCTGAAACCTTTCAACAGGTTTGTAATTACCTGATCATAGAATTTGTTCCGAAGACAGATGACAAAATTCAGCTCATGTTGAGCAACAAAAAAGATATTTACAATAATTATACAGAAGAAAACTTTACACAAGCCTTTAGCCATTATTTCAAAATAGAAGAAAAGTTTCCTGTTGGTAGCTCCGGCCGTGTACTTTACTTAATGAAGAAACATGGGTAGGCTCAAAAAAATACTGGAGTTAAATCCATTCTATTTATTTCTGTTGCCTCTTTTTTTTGTACTACATGGAGTCACAGAAAATTATCCGCTTATTCCTTTTACTGATGCTTTAAAATTAACTGCCATTTATCTTGGTGCTTCTCTTTTAATAGCTATTCTCTTTTGGATTTTTTATAGAAATATCAGTAAAGCATTTTTATTAGCCTTTTTAGTAATGGCCTACCAGTTTGCTTTTGGAAGTATACAGGATTTCTTAAAAGATTCTTTTGACAATACTTTTATTTACAGATACAGGTTTATCCTGCCTTTTTCTATACTCATTTTTATTTTTACTGCGATATGGATAAAAAGGCGAAAAAAAACCTTGCTCCAACTTTCATTATACCTGAATATTCTATTTATAACACTATTACTAATTGACACAGCTTCATTAACCGTAAAAGCCAGTGCCAGGAAAGAACCGGTGCAATCTTCTATTAAAGAACTTACACCCTGCGACAGTTGCACAAAGCCTGATATATACTTACTAGTAGCTGACGAGTATGCAGGGGCCAGCACATTAAAAGAACTTTTTCAATTTGATAATTCAGAATTTGAAAATGACTTAAAAAAACGTGGGTTTCATGTTATAAACAACAGCATATCTAATTATAATTTTTCTCCTTTCGCTATTGCCTCAATGCTTAAGATGGACTATCTTGAAAAGCTTGTTGGGAGTAATACAAGTTCCAATGATATGAACATCTGTTACAGCACCATAAAGGAAAATAGAACTTTTGACTTCTTTAAGCACTCCGGCTACAAGATTTACAACTACTCCATTTTTGATTTGCCAGGTCAGCCCACTGTAGCCAAATCATCTTTACTTCATGGTAAAACAAAACCCATTACATCGCAAACGTTTACCTATCGTATACTTAAACAGCTTGGATATCATTTAGCAAAAGACTTACGTTTAAAATTTGCGATTGAAGGTATCATCTATAAAGAACTAAAGGCTAATGAAAAAATCTATACGCTAACACAAAAAACGGCCCGGGAAAAAAGCCAAGGCCCGAAATTCGTATACACACATCTTTTAATGCCTCACTATCCCTATTATTTTGACAGTAAGGGAAACGCCACTCCGATAAATAAATTAACTGAATCCTATAACTTAAATGAAAAAGCTTACACAGAATATCTTCTGTACACCAACAAAAAGCTATTAACTCTAATTGATCATATCAAAGCTTCTTCGTCGGAACCTCCAATAATAATACTGATAGGAGACCATGGATTCCGGCAATACCGGCAAAAAGTTGAGCAGAAATATAATTTTCTGAACTTTAATGCAGTTTTTTTCCCTGATAGTAATTATACAGGTTTTTATAAAGGAATGTCGAATGTTAACCAGTTCCGGGTAATCTTAAATTCACAATTCGGGCAACGGCTTTCCATATTAAAAGATTCAATGAGTTATTTAAGACCGTAATACAAAGCAATTAATGATACAGCCCTTAAAAAAATATTCTATATATCTTTTTCTATTACCAATATTTTTTGTTTTGCATGGCTATGTAAACTATTTTGGACGTATACCTGCTAATGATGCGATCATATTATGCCTGAAATATATTGGAATTTCCTTGCTCCTCGTATTTCTATTCTATTTTCTGTATAAAAATTTACAAAAATCAAGCATTACTGTATTTATTATAATAGCTTACAATTTTTTCTTCGGGCCGGTCCATGATTTTTTTAAAAATATTACCGGCAACTCTTTCTGGGTTAAGTACACTTTTATTTTTCCGGTTTCTGCACTTCTCCTTGTTGCGATAATTATACTTCTAAAAAAAACCAAAAAGGATTTTTCAACTCTTACCGGATACCTGAACTTACTTTTTCTACTTTTGATTTTAATGGATGCAGGCAATCTTGTCTTGAAGAAGAACAAAAA